>JBEIMN010000053.1:0-11067 GCA_040378705.1 Acidobacteriota bacterium | reverse complement strand
GGGAAGACCAAGCAGGAAGTCGGCCCAGCCATTGTAGAGCGTCGGGGCCGCACCACCGTTGAGCGCCGTCAGGCCACCGCTGAAATTGAAGCCACCGCGTGGACCGTAGGCGGCCTGCGGCTGGAAGTGGTTGATCGTGTAGTAGGTGTACTCGCCGCCAAACCGCAGGTTGTGCGCGCCACGACTCCAACTGAGGTTGCCGGCGGCAACATACTGGTTATCGCGGAAGAGGAACGGGTTGGAGACGTTCGGATTGCCGATCGACGAGAAACCGCTGATCGTGAAGCGCGGATAGCCTCCCTGCAGGCGATCTGAACCATTGGTGCCGGGGATGCCGAGGTCGAGCCCGTAATTCTTGTCGATGTCGACATTCTGCGCGCCGAGCCGCTGGCGGGTGAAGCCGAGATTGCCATCGAGGAGCAGCGACGGGGTCAGCGTGTAGGTTCCACCGATCGCCGTACTCTGGACACGGCCCGGGGCGTTGCCCGGCTGGCCACCGGCAAGGGCGTCGCCGCCAGCCGCGCCAAGTGACGGCGGATCGAAGATCTGGCTTGGTGAGATCGAGTAACGGACGAAGAGGGTCGACTTGTCGCTCGGGATATAGTTGACCTTGAAGTCGTAGTTGTCGCGATTGAACTCATAGGTGCCACTCGCGAAGTAGTTATTGGCCGGAGTGGGTGAGACGAGGTTTGCCGCCGGAATCAGGGCAATCAGCTTCTGAACGATCGGATCGATCCGGTTGGTCGGAATGCGATCGTTTGCGAAGAGCGTGCGGCTGGTTCCATTGGCTGCGCCGGTCTCCGGATCATAGATCTTTGCGCCGGTGCCGCTGAAATCACCCTGCCGGAGGGCGGTCGTCGGCAGCGTTCGAAAGGCAGAGGCGTTCTGACGCCGCACGGTCCGCTCCCACGAACCGAAGAAGAAGAGCTTGTTCTTGATCACCGGGCCGCCAAATGTTCCGCCAAACTGGTTGAAGATATTCTTTGGCAGAGTTCCGGGGCTGGTAATAGAAGAAGTTGCGCGCCCGCATCCGGCTGTTGGTGTGGAACTCGTGGAGGCTGCCGTGGAACTGGTTGCTTCCTGACTTGATCTGGACGTTGACGGCCGCGCCGCCCGCCATTCCCTGCTCCGCATCGAAGCTGTTGGTAACGACGTTGACCGTCTCGACCGCATCCTGCGGTGGAACGTAGGCGACGATATGCGGCAGCCACGGATAGCTTACTGTCGCGCCATCGAGCCGCGTGTTGTTGTTCGAGTATGACGCGCCGTTGAAGTTGGTGACGAGCGCACGCTGCGGGTTGCCGGCGTCGGAGTGTGCTTCAGCCGGCGCCGAGGCGCCCGGAATCAGCTTGTAGAGCTGCTGGAAGTTGCGACCAGCGCCAATCGGCAGATTTGTGATCTGCGCCTTGTCGAGCTGGTTGCTGACATCGGCGCGGTCAGTCTGGAGGATCGGCGCGGCGGCGGTGATCGTCACCGTCTCGCTCGTTCCACCGACCTCCATCTGCACATCCTCGCGGACAGTCGAGTTGAGGCCGACCGTAACACCGGATTTGGTGTAGGACTTGAAGCCTGACTGTGCAATCTGAATATCGTATGTGCCAACCTGCAGATCGCGAAAAGCGAAGGCTCCGGATTCATCCGAAACCGTTTCGCGCTGCTGTCCGGTCGATTTATTGGTGACGTTGATCTTTGCGCCGGGCATAATCGCCCCGGCCGCATCAGTGATACGCCCGAGCAGGGATCCGTAAAGGACCTGCCCCAGTGAAGACGATGGATTGGCGGCCATCATCAGAATCAGGACGATGGCACAGGCCACCAGCCTCCCGATTCCGGTCCACCCATTTGTTGTTCTGATCATGCAATTTCTCCTGACTAATTGGTGCCGTGTTGATGTTGAGTAACGATGGCGCAAGGCATCCGCCATCGATATCCGATCCGGGTATACTCAGAATGATTCCAGTCGATTATTGCCAACTATGAAACGATTTCAGGAGGAAACGCTTCGGTTCATCACGGAAGATTCCAATGAAAAACGGTCTTTGCAGAAAACAGACAGAGATCGACCCTCTGTTATTAAATTTTTACTGTTTGATCCGATAAAACGAACTGATAAGGCCAAAATTTTATAACACAGTCAGAATTGATCCGGCAAACAGGAATTGCGGCTGGTTATCGGTCTGCGCCACAAGTCGCATCCGGCCCATCGGAGTGGTTGCAATTCCGTTTACTGATCGAGCTCTTCCGGGTTGACGAGCCTTCCCTCCCAGAACCACTGACCATTACGATTGACGAGGAGCCTTGCGGCGCTGCCGGCGACCGGTGAAGCGTTGCTCTTCGGCAGCCAGCGGGCGTGTTGACGAATGAGTGTCCGGTGGCGTGGGTTCGGGTTACGGGCAAGGTTGTTCCATTCGTTTGGATCCTGGCGCAGGTCATAGAGCTCCTCTTCACCATTGGCGTAGCGAATGTAGCGCCAACGCTCGGAGCGCACGCTGTGGTTACCCTCGTTGTGGGTGGTGATGGCGGGCCAGGGCCGGGTCGCACGCGGATTGCGGAGCAGCGGAACGAGGCTGTGGCCTTCGAGATCGCGCGGGACTTCGCCGGCGCTCAGCTCGGCGAGAGTTGGGTAAAGGTCGAGCAGCTCGACGGGTTGAGCGGATCTCGCTCCCTTCGCGATCCCCGGACCGGCGAAGATGAGCGGGACACGCGTCGATCGCTCCCAGAGAGTATTCTTGCCGGTGATCCCCTTTTCGCCGAGGTGCCAGCCGTGATCGGACCAAAGAACGACGATCGTCTCCGCCGCGTGCGGGCTGGCGTCGAGTGCGTCGAGGAGGCGACCGAGCTGGCTGTCCATAAAGCTGATGCTCGCGAGGTAGGCGCGGACGAGGGGTCGCCACTGCCCAACTGAGTTGAGCCACGAGAGTCGCGGTTCCGGCAGCTTCCAGTGGAGGTACCAGGCGAAGTCTGGAATGTCGTCACGATCGGTCGCCAGAACTGGCGGCATCCGGAGCGTCGCCTCCGGGTATTGCTCAAACCAGCGCGGCGAAGCAAAGCAGGGGACGTGCGGCAGGCGGAAACCGGCGCCAAGAAAGAAGGGCTGGTCGACTGGAGCCTTCCGCAGGTAGTTGATGGCCGCATCGGCGATCAGCCAGTCGGCCTGTGTGTTGTCCTTCGCTTCACTGTCCGGGATGATGCCCCAATCCATGGCCCTGATGGTATCCGGAGTATTGACCAGCTTGGCCGGCGGATAGGGCATCGGGCCGTTGGTGCCCCAGCCGTTGAATTCGCGCGCGCGATCCTCGGGACGGATCGAGCCATCGTGATAGATCTTGCCGGTACTGAAGGTCCGATAGCCGCGTGACGCAAGATACTGCGGCAGCATGACGTGATCCCGCAGGCGCGGCACGGCGCGAACACCGGGCAGCAGCGTGTAGAGGCCGGTCGTCGATGGACGAAGGCCCGAGAGGACACTCGTCCGCGAGGGGTTGCAGAGTGGCGCCTGTGTGTGTGCGTTGGTGAAGACAAGGCCACGACGCGCAAGCCGGTCGAAGTTGGGCGTCTGCGCCTGCGGATGGCCACCGAGCGGCCCGATCCAGTCGTTGAGGTCATCGACGGCAATGAAGAGTATGTTCGGCATCTTCGCCGGGGACGGAAGCGGCCGGGTATCGACGGCTGGAGCGAGTAGCGCGGCGATGAGAAGCGTCGTCAGGATTCTGGCCATGATCGCTCTTTTCAATTCCCTTTCGCGATCTTCGGCGACGTAACAGCCTTGATAACAAGGGTGAATGGGGCGGCCGGAAATTCGGAACGCAGCGGTGAAGCGGTCTCGATGCGCCCGACAACAACGATCGGCTGTTCGACCGGCCGCGTCCAGGCCTCTGCCGAGAGCTCGAAGCGCTGTGTCGTCTCATCCTCGGTGATCATTACCCCGTTGAGGCCAACGTCGCGAACGATCACCCCGTGCGGAAGATTGCGGATATCGAAGGGGATACGCCCCTTGAATCCACGCTCGCGTTTGATGCTGATCGAGACCCAGGCTCTGCCGCCAGGTTCAAGGCTGACCACTGGTTCGCCGGTCGCGACCAGAAGCTCCGGCAAGGCTTGCGGCCCGGTCACGGTCACGACGGCAAGGTCGGTTCTGAGCTGCGGAGCGCGGACGATCCGGCGACCATTGACCCTGGCGATCCCCTCGACCTGAAGTCGGAAGGTGGTCGCTGACGGGGCGTCGGGCGCGGCACGCAGCAGCAGCGTCACCATATTGCTCCCTTCGCGGATCATCCCGCGAGTGGCGGTGAAGCCGGCGGGAAGATCCTTCAAGCCGACTTCGATGTCGCCGGTCAAACCCTCGGCGCGAAAGGCTGTCACGTGGACCGGAGTGGCCGCTCCGGGCGCGAGGTTTGGATTCTCCGGGTCGATCGTCAGACTGAAATCGGGGCGTGGCTCGCGAATCGCGAGGCGGTAGTTGTATTGCTCTCCCTGCCAGCCTCGAACATCACGCAGGCGAACCAGGTATTCGCCGTCCTCCGGCGCGGTGAAGGTGAGGCGGGAATCCTTGCCATACATTGGCCCGCCATCGTCGTTGCGATAGAAGAGCTTCACCCGTGGCATTCCATTTGGCGGCAGGACGGCTTCGGGCGGGTGGATCGATACCTTGTAGATTGCGGTATTGACGGCGTGCGCCTCGGGTGTCGTATCGTAAAAACCGATTCGCTGGTTGTTGAAGCTCTTGAAGAAGACATCCTCGTCGGGCCCCTTTGGCAGGATATCGACCTGCAGCAGTTCGTTGCCGATCAGCAGATAGTCCTCAGGCTGGATACCATTCCAGCTCAGCAACCGAATACCGCGGGAATTCGAGTCACGATCATTGAGGGTCTGTGAGGTCTCAAGGACGCAGCGGAGGAGTGCACGCGGGACGGGGCGTCCAGCGCGATCAAAAACTTCGATGACTGAATCGAGGGGAGAACCATAGCGCTGGGCGGCAACTTCAAGCAGCAGTGTCTCGCCGCGCCGCGCGCGGAATCGATACCAGTCTTCACTCGAATCGCCATCGATCCGGCCATTGATCGTCACCGGCCACTCGACTGGCTGTGGGCTGGTCGGTGATTTGGCGGCACGGGTCTCGACAATTTCCGGCGTCGAGCCAAGGGCAAGCCGGATCGTGTTCGTGGCAAGGTGTGGAGCCGTCGGCTGGTCGAGCCGGAACTGATGGGCCGGACTCCAGCTCTCGACAATCGGCGCGGTAACCTGTGCTGGTGTCGCGCCGAGGTTGTGGCCGCCGAGCGATAGTGTCGTCGTCGCTCCCTGCCGCAATCCAAGCGGGAACCAGTCGGTGATGATCGGAAGTTCACCGATATTGAGACGGTAGGAGAATTCGTTGATCTTCCCCATTCCACGCTGCTCGTAATCGGTCAGTTGCAGCGTATACTCGCCAGACTCTGCGAGGCGATGGGCAAGCAGTGCGTCACGACGCCCGCGACTGGTGCTGCTGCTGGCGATCGTCCGCCCTCTGCTGTCGAGAAGCGTCAGGACGGCATCGAGCCGTGAGCCGTAGGCGGCAGCGACAATCTCGAAGACCAGATCCTGGCCGGCCCGGCCAGTGAAGCGGTAATGGTCACGATCACCGATCTTCTGCAGATCGCCGACAACGGTCGTCGGCAGCGTGATCATCTGGGCCATTTCCGGCCGGTCATTCTCTTCGCGCTCCATCGTCTCGGCGAGTGCGCCAACGATGAAGGGACTCGAAGTCGTGGTGCCGAGCGGGGTGACGAGACGCAGATTATATTCGCCTGGCGGCACATTGCGATCGATCGTCACCTCGATCTGCAAACGGTTTCTGACTCCGCGATCGCCCTCGTATCGACGTGTCGGATCGGTCGATCGCCCCGGCTCGCTCCGCTCCGTTTCGGAGTTGAGAATCAGCCTTCCGGCAATGCCTGGTTTGTCGAAGATGACCGCCGTCGCCCCGCTTAAATTGAACCCCTCGATGGTCACGGTCACCTTTTGACCGCGCGGCGCACCGATCGGAGTGACGCTGCCAAGGTAGGGCTGTGCAATCTGCGCCCGCGACGAAACGCTGATGACGGCCAACAGAATGACTGAGAGTAATGTTCGTGTGGTGACTGATATCATAATGCTCACCTGACTTTCTGACCTGGCTTATTGACTTATCATTTGCGCAAACGGCCGGTGACTGAATCGTAGATGGCCAGCGAGCCATCAAACCTTCCGGCGGCAAGCCACTTGTCATCGGGCGAGAAGGCGAGTGCCTGTATCCAGTCGGACTGTGGCTGGCCGTCGTGCGTCTCAACAAGCGTCGCCGGGTTCCAGAGCTTGAGGCTGCGATCAGCCCCGCCCGAGGCGAGAGTCTTTCCATTGTGCGAGAAGGCAAGGGCGACAATCGCATCTTCGTGGGCAATGAGCGATCGAAGACGTCTGCCTTCGCCATTCTCATCGATCTGCCAGAGGTGAATGGTGCGATCGGCCCCGGCGCCGGCAAGCAGCCGTCCGGTCGGATCGAAGGCGATCGAGTTGACGGCGTCGAGGGCATCACCCAACGTAAACAGCCTTTTGCCGGCGACCGGATCCCAGATCTTGACGGTGCGATCGGCACTCGCCGAGGCCAGGAATCGGCCATCAGAGCTGAACGCAATGGCGAAGATGGCGTCTGTGTGGTCGCGAAGCACCCGCAACTCAGCGCCAGTCAGCGGGTCCCAGAGCCGGATCGTCCGATCATAGCTCGCAGTGGCAATCGCCTTTCCATCTGGTGAGAAGGCACAGGAGGTAACGTGGTCGCGGTGGCCGCGCCAGGAACGAAGCTGCGCTCCGGTCGCAACATCGAAGAGGCTGATCTCGCCAAACTGGCCGGGATTACCTCCGGCGACGACCAGTTGTCGCCCGTCCGGACTGAAAGCGAGCGCGCGAACCTGGTTGACGAAGCCGCGCAGCGTCGCGGTAACACGGCCTGATACCGGCTCGCGCAACTCGACTTCACGGTACCGCCCGAGCGCGAGGAGTGTCCCATCCGGCCGAAAGGCGAGGGCCCCAATTGCAGACTGGGACACAGCCGGGGGCTTTGGCGTCGGACGGCGCGTCTGCGCGGCGCCATCCGCGCCCGGCAGCAGGATCAGCGCGAGGGCTAACAGCAATCGAAGATTATTACGGGTCATGATTATCAATGGTTGAACATGAACTCCTTGCTGGTCAAAACCGCCCAGGCGATATCCTCGATTGCCTGGCGTCGGTCGTCGCTTTCGCGAAGCGCCGCAAGCAGTCGCTTCTCCTCGCCGGGGCGCGGCTCACGGCCAAGCGCGGCAAGGTAGAGATGGCGGATGGCCATCTCATCTGCCAGTCCGTGCCGGACGAATGAATCGACAATGCCGCCCGGCGCGCGCAGCTTCTGGTTGAGCGTCTCGCCATTGATCGCGTGGAGCGCCTGCGCGACCGACGGTTCCGCCGTCCGCTCGCTCTCGACGGTGATCAGGCGTGGCGGCTTACCAAAGACGGTCAGGAAGTAGGGATTGTTCTTCGCGTCCGGCACCTGAATCGCGCGCGTCCCGCTGGCATGGTTTGGAAATGGAGTCGGCACTCCGCTGACCTGCGAGACCGCATCGAGCAGTACTTCGGCGGGCAGCCGGCGCACGACATAGCGCGAATAGTAGCGCTCGTCCTGGCCATTCGTCTCATTCGGCGTTGCCGTCCGCTGGTAGGCCGCCGAGTTCATGATCGTCCGGATGAGGTGCTTCGTGTCGAAACCGTGGTCGGTGAAATCCTTTGTCAGCGCGCTGAGCAGCTCATCGTTGGAGGCCGGATTGGTCGCACGCATATCGTCGACCGCCTCGACCAGTCCGCGTCCCATGAAGTTCTTCCAGACACGGTTGACGAAGGAACGGGCAAAATAGGGATTGGCCGGTGCGGTCAGCCATCGCGCGAGGTGCTCACGGCGGTCGATCGGCGCGTCAAAGGCGAGCGGCTCACCATCGAGCGGGGCCGGCGGCAGCGGCTTCCCGAGCCGTGGGTGATTGACCTCGCCGAACGGGTTGGAGTAGATCTGGACATCGCCATCGCGCTGTCCATTCTTCATTCCAATCCGTGCGAAGAGATTGGCCATCTGGTAATACTGCTTCTGCGTCCACTTCTCGAGCGGATGATTGTGGCAGCGGGCACAGGTAATCGACATCCCCAGAAAGGCCATCGAAAAGTTCTCGGTCAGCTCGGTCGTCTCCTTGTGCAAAACATAGTAGTTGGCAGCGCCATTTTCGAGCGTGTTTCCATTGGCAGTGACGATCTCGCGAACGAGGCGGTCATAGGGTTTGTTGGTGCGGACACTGTCGCGAATCCAATTGTAGAATGACCACATGGCGTTGTCGCGCAAGAGCCTTGAAGAGACAAGCAGGGTGTCGGAGTGGCGATTGGTCCAGTAGTCGACAAATTCCGGGCGCGCCAGCAGTTGATCGATCAGCGCGGCACGCTTCCCCGGCGTGCCATCGGCGACGAAGCGCGTCACTTCACTGACCGATGGCAGTGTCCCGGTCGCGTCGAGGAAGGCGCGGCGAATGAATTCGTGGTCGCCGGCCTGTTCCGACGGGGCGATTCGCAATTGTTGCAATCTGACCAGAATCAGCTCGTCGATGAAGTTGCTGCGCGGTGACCTGGTGAAGACCTCGGGGGCAATATTGAATGGATAGGGATTGGTGATTCGTGCAAAGGCGACATTGCTCTGATACCAGAGGCTGATCGCCGTCTCACCCGGCCCGGCGACTTTGATGGCGCCATCGTCATCAACGGCGGCGACGGCGGCATTGGTGCTCGCATACTTGACCCAGCGTGTGACATCCTCGCGATGACCGTTGCTGTAGCGAGCGACAACGTGCAGCTGTGCCGCTCCACCGGTCGCGAGCGTGATCTGGCGCGGAGTGACTTCAAGGGCGATGATCCGCGGATCACTCTCCGCTGGTCCGGCGCCGCCGGCGGCAATCCATTCACTCAGCACCTTGTGTTCGAGCGAGCCCGCTTCGAGCCGCTGCCCGCCGCCGTGACCAATCGTCATTGTCGGCTTGAGCAGCAGCAGGCTCCGTTCCGGTTCGAGCAGGTTGACGCGCCGGCCCGCCGTCTGACGGGTCATGACGTTGAAATCAGCCTCCGGATCATAGCCGCGCAGCGTCAGCTTGAACCCGCCCTTGCCAGCCAGCGCCCCATGACAGGCGCCAGAGTTGCAGCCGAGCCGGGTCAGTACCGGAATGACGTGGTTGCGAAAGTTCCAGCCGCCAACCGGCGTCGTCACCTCATTCGCCGGCTTCGTCGTGTCGAGTGTCAGTGGCTCGACCGCCGTGGTCGCTCCACTGACCGGTCGCTCTTCGCGGCCAATCAGGAGCCAGGCGGCTACAAAGGCGAGCGTCGTCAATACCAGGCGCAGTAATCTCTGTCGCATTTCAGCCTGCCTCCATTTTAGAATAACTCGTGAATTGGATTGACACCGTGTTCGATGACGCGGATCGGTCTTCCCTGAACACCGGTCAGTTCGGCATCCGGCTCAATGCCAATCGAATGGCAGATCGTCGCCGCGACTTCGGCTGGCGAGACCGGGCGATCCTTTGGCGCTCCGCCGATCTCATCCGATGAGCCGATCACCTGACCACCCTTCACGCCGCCGCCCGCCATCAGCATGGTCCAGCATTGCGGCCAATGGTCCCGTCCACCGGCCGGGTTGATCTTTGGCGTCCGGCCGAATTCGCCGGTCGCCACGACCAGCGTATCCTCAAGCAGCCCGCGCTGCGCCAGATCCTCGAGCAGCGAACTGTAGCCCTGGTCGAACATCGGCCCGACCAGATCGCGGTAACAGGCGATCGGGCTGAAGGGCGCCGAGCCGTGAATGTCCCAGGTAATCTCGTTGAAGACCGTCTCGAACATGTTGATCGTCACATAACGAACTCCACGCTCGATCATTCGCCGCGCCATGAGGCAGCTCATTCCGAAGCGATTGCGGCCATAGCGATCCTTCGTCGCATCATCTTCCTGTGTCAGATCGAAGGCATCGCGCATCTTCGTTGATGACATCAGCGTGTAGGCCTGATTGAAGTTGTCATCGAGCAGCCGCGCGTCCTGGCTAACCTTGAAACCGGCCTCGAGTTCGCTCACCGACTGGTCGACCATCTCGCGCAGGCGGCGTCGCCGGTCGGTCCTCAATGCGGAGATATACTCCGGCGGCAGCATGTCCGGGACTTTGAAGTTGGGCTGGGAGGGATCTGCGTTGAGGATGAACGGATCATACTGCTTGCCAAGGAAGCCCGCGCCGTGACCGTGCGGCATGTTCCCCCCGGTCGCCCCGATCGGTCGCGGCAGCAGGACGTGTGGTGGCGCGTCACCGCGCGGCCCGCGCATCTTCGCCAGCACGCTGCCAACGCTCGGATGCTCGATCCCGCCCTGGAAGAGCCTTCCAGTCTGCATCATCTGATGGCCCGTATCGTGGACTGCCGCCGCCGTGTGATAGCAGGAACGGATCAGCGCATACTTGTCGGCCTGCTTTGCCATGCGCGGAAAGATCTCACTGATCTCGATCCCCGGCACGTTGGTCTTAATTGGGCGGTAGGGGCCGCGGATCTCCGCCGGCGCGTTCGGCTTCATGTCCCAGAGATCGAGCTGGCTCGGGCCGCCGACGAGCATCAGAAAGATGCAGTTCTTCTCTTTTTCCGTCTTCACCGCACCATTGGCGCGGAGCCGGAAGAGGTCTGTCAGGCCGAGACCGAGCATGCCCAGCGCCCCGGCGTGCAGAAAGTCGCGTCGCCGCAAACCATCACAAAAACTTACACTACGCTCCGCATCGAGTCGGATCATGATATTTCCATCCTGTATTTTTGTTACCAGCTTTGGAGTGCTGATGGATTATACCAGATCCGCGAGATTTCAAAAGGGGGACGGCGAATTCAACTGACAGGAATTTTGTGCCGCGGAGCGAGGCTTCCTGATGCGCGGACTGGGTGCGCGGGCTGGGTGCGCGGACCTCCGGTCCGCATGTCACCGGCACAGAGCCGCTTTGAGATAAAACGAAGAGTAGAGACTGATGTCAGAGCAGGG
>JBEIMN010000052.1:0-11085 GCA_040378705.1 Acidobacteriota bacterium | reverse complement strand
GGAATTTGTGAGCAGCAGTTGCAGAAAGTTGGCCGCGATCGGTCGCAGAACAAGCCTCTTCAACAGCTCCTCGAGCACGGCACGCTTCCGTTCGACGTTGATCACCGGGCTCGCGAAGAGATCACGCAATTGCTCATGCTCAGCCTGGAGCTCAGCAAAACGGCGAAGATCATCCTGCACCCCGACCACTTCCCCACGCTCGGAGATGACATCGGCCAGTGCACGCGCATAACGATTGGCAACAGTAATGACACTCATAAGATCAGTTGACTCTGGTCAGTTCATCTCCGACACGCTGAATCAGACGCGCGTCGTCGTCGGGTTTTATTTCGCGGCTGATGATCTGCTCTGCGATCTCAACCGACTGCCGGGCGGCATATTCACGCAGGTCGGAGATTGCCTCCTGCGTCGCCAGCCCGATCTCACGCTGCGCAATCTGGCGAATCCGCGCGATATCGGACTCCGTCTCCGCCTCGATCCGCCGACGCTCGGCTTCAGCTTCAAGCGCGGTCCGCTCCCTGATCGAACCGACCTCCTCGCCAAGGCGGTTGATCCTCGCTTCGAGTTCAGCCATCTTCCGGGTCGCGGCGTCCTTCTCTTTTGCGGCACGCTCGAGAACCTGCCGCACCCCGGCCAGCCGCGCCGCGAAGAATTCACGCGTCGGCTTCCGCAAAAGCAGGTATCCGGCGCCAATGAAGATCGCCAGGTTGATCGTTTTCGCCACCGCCGGGGTCAGAAGGGCTCCCCAACCGGCCCCACCAGCCCCACCAGAGAGAAGAAACGGGAGTGCAAGCGAATGGATCGTCGCAGAAGATTTCAGGAACCTATGATTCATATCTGGCATAACTGGCTAATTCCCTCCGGCACTAACCGGACGCTGCAGAATCTGTGACGAGATTGTTGCCGCCATTACGCGCGCGTCATTTCCAAGGTTCTCGCGGGCGGTTGACGCCTGCGCCTCGATCTCCTGACGTGCGGCGGCTATCTGAGCGGCAGTCTCGGCCTTGATCTTGTCGAGCGCCACGGTCCGGCTCGCAAGAAACTGGCGCCGGCTTGACTCGAGCTCCTGATAGGCCTCTGCACGTGCGACCCGCAACTGCTCCTCATAGCCGGCAACTCGCTTCTCGTAATCGGCGAGCAGCCGCTGCGCCTCTGCCAGTCGCCCGACACCGAGCCGCTCACGCTCGTCAAGCACCCGATTTATCGGCTTGAAGAGCGTCCGGTTCAACAGGAAAATCATGAGCAGAATGGTGGCAAACACGAACAGGAAGGACCCGTCAATGCTCAGGACGTTGCCGGCCAGGGCGAAAGCGATAATAGCGATAGTCACGGCGGCCGCTTCTCCTCCCCCGGGCCTTCAGACACCGGGTCAATAACTGATCTGGAACTGGTCGGACGGAATCAGCCCGCTCACCGCCGTCAAGTTACGACAGTCGAGTCCGGGGCAATTCCGGAGGCCACTCTGAAATTTCTCGATGGGTGATCGCGATGCATTTGGCGATTGCACTGAGAATAGTGGCAAACTTAAAAAGAATTAGTAGCACATGATTTCACAAGTAGTCAAATCAGTGACGCCATTACGCGATAAGGCCGGGGCTTTTGCAAAGTCCACTTTTTTCCAGGGCCCGACTCTCACAAAAGCTAAAGTGAATCAATTTGGATCGTGAGAGCTTTCATTCGTGATCTGGTATTCGTGATCTGGTATGTTATTGGTTCGGGAGTCACATCACAATTTACTGCCAATTTTCTGAAAGTTGAGACGACAGATGGCCGGAACCGAACAGAACGGAAAGATTTTTTACGGTTGGTGGGTAGTGGCGGCAAGCTTCGTGACGCTGGGGATCGCGGTTGGACTGCCCTACTTTGGGATGACATTTTTCTACGACTATTTCGAGCGCCCGGTGGTCGAGGGTGGGCTTGGATGGACGCGAACGGCGATTACGCTGGGGTTGCCGCTGGGGACGCTCAGCACGCTCTGGGTTGGGCCGGTGCTGGTGCATCGATTTGCGCCGCGCAAGCTGATCCTGATCGGAACAGGCCTGACGATGCTCGTCTTCATCGGATTCAGCCGGATGACCGGTGGGCCTGAGGTCTTTTATGGTCTCTATTTTTTCTACATGGTAGCGAACAATCTGAGCGGCGGGGTGACCCATCAGATCATCCTTTCGCGCTGGTTCGTGAGGCAGCGCGGGCTGGCGATCTCGATTGGTTACCTTGGAACAAGCATCATTGGCGCGATCTCGATTCCGCTGGTGGCAGAGCCGCTGACCCGTGCTTATGGGTATCGTCACGCGCTGCTGATCATCGGGCTGCTGCTGCTGGTAACGTGGCCCCTGGTGCAGTTTGTGTTGCGGGATGACCCGCGTCAGATGGGGCTGCTGCCGGATGGTGAGAGTCGGCCATTCGGGGAGGCGAGTGTCCCATCGGTGGCGGGGGCGACATTCCGGGAGATCCTCGGGCGAAGAGTGATCTGGATTCTTCTGGCGGGAGGAGTCTGCCTGGCCGGGGCGGTGGGATCGATCAACCTGTTATTGAAGCTGATATTGAAGGATCGTGGCGCGACCAGCCAGGTGGCACTGGATCAGACCTTCAGCCAGACCTTGTCATTGATTTTGCTGGTGAGTGCAGTGGCGCGAATTCTGGTCGGGCGGCTCTCGGATCGGATACCGAAGCGGCACATGCTGACCATGACCTGGTTGCCGCTGATGGCCGGGATTCCATTGCTGGCGAGTGTGCCCCCGGCGACGGTGCCGGTATTGTTTTGCCTGCTCTACGGGGTGGCGCTTGGCGCGGACTATCTGCTGCTGGTGGTGACGGCGGCTGAGATCTACGATGTCGCGACAATCCCGAAGGTGCTGGCGATTCTGATCCCGGTGATGACGGTCGGGCAGTCGTGGACGCCTTACGGGGTCTCGCTGATTCGGGAGGAGTCGGGAAGTTACACGATTCCGCTGGCGGTGATCTTCGTGATGGCGCTGCTTGGGCGATTGGTGCTGACGCTGCTTCCCTTCCCGGCCGGGTGGCAGAGAGAAGCAGCGACCGGCAAATGACGGGAAGCGCCGGCACTGGCTGGCCAACTGGCCGGGATTACCGCCAGAACGCCGGGTACCAGAACGATGACCAGCCGTCGGCACAAAAGCGGTGCTCAGACGATCTCGCGCACCTCGCCGTTGCGGCGGGTGACGCGCTGACGATCGAGGTACTCGAGCAGCGGGATCGCGTATTTACGCGAGATGCCGGTCAGCTCCTTGAAGACCGTCACATCGAGCTTCGGACCGTGCGACTCCTTCCGCCGGAGCAGTGTCTCGCGCAGCCCTTCGAGGGCAAGGCGGTGGAAGACGAGTTCTCCGACCCTGACCAGTTCACCGCTGTTGACAAGCATCTGAGCGAAGCGCTGCGCGCGTGCCGGATCGATACCGGAACCTGAGCTGGCACTGGCGATAGCCTCATCGAGTGTGACTGGCTGGAGTCCGGCATCGGCAAAGATCCGTGCGAGTTGATCGCGGGCCGCCTGCTCTTCGGTTGAGAGTGCGACGCGATGGGTTGCGAGGCGAAGCAGATCCTTTTCAGCGACCAGTTCCTGTCGTTCAGCCATCCCACTGAGAACGGCGCGAAAGATCTCGACCGGGATATCGGAGAAGACTCTTTCACGCACCTCTTCGCGACCGATGCCGGATTCGAGGGGTGAGCGCTGGTGAAAGGCCTTGAGGAGCGTCCGGACATTTCGGGCAAGCTCGTCGAAGGCGATGCGCGAGACGAGGAGCAGCGGCTGGCTGACGGCTGCAACGAGACGACGCGAGCGGGTCAGCGACTGTGCGGCCTGGCTGATCGTCTCATCGGCGGCGCCGGAACGCGCGGCGAGTTCGGAGTGCGAGAGCCCTTTTCCGCCGGCCATCTCGACCAGAAGCGCGATCCGTTCAGTATCATCGGCGGCGGCGAGCGGCTGAAGCTGATCGACGATTCGGGCGTGATCACGGGCGCGGTGTTTGAGCGGCGCGGCGTCGACGATCGTTCCCCCGCCGATGGTGATGATTGGCGATGCTCCCCTGATAATGAAGCGATCACCTGGCAGACCGAGGGTGGGCAATTCGAGGCGGAGCTGAGCAAAACATTCGCCGCCCGGCTCGAGTTCCGATCGGCCAATGAGAACGACGCGTGCCAGCACCTCTGCCGTGCCAAGGTGGAGGTGGACGCGCGATCTTGAGCGGAGCGGACGCGGGGCCGAGGCGAGCAGCCTCAGGCTGACATCGAACAGCGATCCGGCGCGCAGCCGACCGGCCGGGGCGAGAACCTGCCCGCGCTCGATCTCCTCCAGTTCGACCCCCTGCAGATTGACCGCCGTCCGTTCCCCGGCCCGTGCCTGCGGCATCGCCTGACCATGGACCTGAAGATTGCGAACACGCGACCGCCGGCCGGCTGACGGAATCAGCTCCAGCTCATCCCCGACACGGATACTGCCGGCAACCAGCGTACCGGTGACGACCGTTCCGAATCCCCTGATCGTGAAGACACGATCGATCGGCAATCTGGCAACGGCAAGTTCGTCGCGGGCGGCAACACGCGCCGCAAGACGCCCGAGGGTCTGCTTCAACTGGTCGATCCCCTGCCCGGTCCGCGAGCTGACGCGCAACACCGGCGCCCCCTCAAGAAATGACCCGGCGACGAAATCGGCGACCTCGGCCTCGACCAGCTCCAGAAAATCCTCTTCGACCAGATCGATCTTGTTGATGACGACCAGTCCCGACTTGACCTCGAGCAGACGGCAGATCTCGAAATGCTCGCGTGTCTGCGGCATCAGGCTCTCGTCGGCGGCGACAACCAGCATGACCAGGTCGATTCCCTGCGCCCCGGCAAGCATGTTTCTGACGAAACGCTCGTGACCGGGAACACCGACAAAACCAAAATGGATATCACCAATGGTCAGATCGGCAAATCCGAGATCGATCGTGATCCCGCGCTCCTTCTCTTCTTTCAGACGATCAGCGTCGACCCCGGTCAGTGCCTTGATCAGGGCCGTCTTTCCGTGGTCGATATGGCCGGCCGTCCCGACGATAATCCGTTTCATTGGTTCTCCAAAATATGGGCCAAAATGTAAACCAGCCTCGCCTGGCCTGGCGCTCTCACCGGGTTGAGCGTGCCGCACAGGCTATTCAGCGGGGACATGCTACTTGATGGAAGCGGGCACGGCAAACCTGTATGAGCCTGTATGAGCCAGTCTGGCACTTGAACATCGGCCATCTTTGTAAAACAATGAGTGGTTGAAGTTTCTCTCTCGGGCAGACGCGGTCAAGTCAGCATGGTCGATCAACCGATGACGAAAAACGGAGCCGGGGCTACACCACCGGAGCATCGACGGCGCTCCCGGCGGAGGCGCGTCTTCAAGCTGGCTGGAATCCTGCTGGTAACGGCGAGTATTGCCGGTCTGGGGACGATCTTCTACCTTCGTTCGGCCCGTTTCAACCGGACAGCCGTCCGCTTCATCGAGTCGAAACTGCGTGATTACGGAATGCGCGCCGAGGTTGGGAGCTTTGGCTTCACCCTCAACCCACAGACAGCCCGCCTGAAGGATCTCCGAATCTACAATGAGCAGAGTGGTCGACAGATCGCGACGATTGCGCGGATCGATATTTCCGCCGAGGTTCGGGAGCCGTTCGCGTTGAGGCGAAGCCGCGAGATCGTGCTGAAAGAGGTTGGTGTGACGGGGCTCGAGTTGCACGTCTCGTTCGACCGGCGTGGGGCGAGCAATTTCGATGGGCTGAAGAGTCCGGCGCCAGAGTCTGGGTCGATTCTCGTCGACACTTCACGACTTGCAGTCGCGCTGACCGACAGTCGTGTCCACTATTTCGACGAGCGGATCGACCTTGGAATCGATCTGGAAGGAATGAAATTGCTGGCGCGACGCGCTGGTAATGATCGGCAGATTGGCGCGGCGGGACTGGCCGCGGCGAGTGAAACCGACAGTTTCGGAATCGAGCTGATGGCGGGTGGCGGGCGGATCGGCTTTGAAGGGCGAGAAGCGCCGATCAAAGCGGTGAACTTGAGTGGGACGGCAAGTGGCACGGGGATGACGATCGCAAACTTCCGGATCGACGCGAACCCGGGAACGCTCGAGGGAAGTGGAAGGCTGGGATCGTGGGCGCCTTTTAGCTATAAAGCCGATTTCAGCGCCACGGCGCGGTTGGGGGAGATCACGCGGCTCTTCGCCCCGCAGGCCGGGCTCGAAGGAGCGGCGACCTGCCGGTGCCGGATCGAGAGCAGTGGTGATGGTGATGGCTTTGCGATTAGTGGTGACGCACGTTCGGACCGGATGGGAATCGACGGAGCCAGACTGGTCGGGATCGAACTGCCCGGAGCCATATTTCAACGAGTGGCAAACCATTTTAAGTTCTCGACCGTCGCGGCGCGCGCGGCACGGGTCGAGATCGGAGAGATCAGTCTCCGTGCGGTGGCGGTAAGTTCGCCGCGCGGGACGATTCTGGATGGCCGGACGGTCATCGAATCGGCGCGCGGGATGGTCGGAAGCGTCGAATGGCCAAAGAGCCTGCTGCAGGGGCTGACGCTGTCGCCACTGCGGGCGGAGTTTGCCGACCGACGTTACCTGGTGACGGCCGAGGCACGGCTCAACGAGGGATCAGTTCTTGGTGTCGATTTCAAACAGGCAAGCGCGCGGGCGCGTTTCGATCCGCGGGCACTAAATCTTGACGGGTTGCGGGGAGATATCGACGGGGGATCGGTCGATGTGGCGCTGACGATTCCTCTTCGCCGGAGTGAACCCTTCGCGGTCGATGGGCGGTTCACCGATCTGCCGTCGCGCAAAATATTCTCGCTCCTTGAAATCGAGCGGATGCCGATCTCGGGAACGGTGACGGGAGAGACCAGCCTGCGCTGGTTCGGCGGCGAGGCGAGCACGATCGACGGTTCGATCAGCGCCGAATTTCGTGGTGGTACGCCGACCGTGGCAGGTGGCCTTCCGCTCTCCGGCCAACTGAAAACTGTTGCGCGGGATGGAATCTTTACCTTTTCCAGGCTCGATCTGACGACTGAACAGACGGCCGCGCACGCGAGCGGAACGCTCGCCGTCTCCGGCGAATCTGATCTGGAAATCAACATCGATTCGAAGCGGGCGACGGAGCTGATCGAGATCGCCCGTGCCTTCGACGAGCTGCGACCACTGATCGAGGAACAGGTTCCGTATCTTCCGCGACGGCTGACCTTCACCGGTCGGTTGAACGGCGATCTCAGCCACCCGGTTCTCGTGGGCGACATTCTGGCCGATCCGATCGGACGGCGAGGGATCGAGCTTGGAGCACTTTCAGGGCAGCTCCGGTTGAACGCGACAGATGCCCGACTGGCCAATGCCATCCTGAAAGATCCCGATGGCGGGGTGAGCCGCTTCGAGCTGGCGCTCCCGCTCGACGAAAAGGCAAGCTCCGGGTTTCTCAAGTCGACGATCGACCGGCCTGGTCTGACAAGGATCATCAGAGCCTTCGCCGCCGACGGAGATGGTGAGCTGGCCGACATAGTCTCGGGAAAGATTGCCGGTGAGGTCAGTCTGACCGGACTGCCGGGCCGAATCAACGGCACACTATCCCTTCGCCTGACAGAGGGCCAGATAGCGGGCATGGTCGCCAGTCAGCCGGTCGAATCGGCGACAGCCACGATCAGCTTTGTCGACCATCGGGCCAACCTCGAGAACTTCACCCTTCAGTTGCCGCAGACGACGCTCCAGGCTGGTGGAAGCTGGAACCTTGTCGACGACTCGTTCTCGATCAACGGTCAGGCGAGCAGGTTCTCGATCGCCCTGCTTGCCGAAGCATTCGGACTGGAGAAGGTCGATGTCCGGGGGAGTATCGAGACCACCTTTGCGATGACGGGCAGGGCGAGCAGTCAGAGCACCAACCCGCTCGACTGGCAGAATCTCTCCTTCAACCTGCGTGCGACCACCAGCGGGCTGCGGATCAATGACCGCGAAGTCGGTGATTTTAGAATCTATGCCGGGACAAACGCGACCGGGCGCATCCGTGCAATCCTCAACACGAGTGGCACGGTCGAGCGCGAACTGCTTTTCGCGACGATGGAATTGAAGGATCGCCGGCTGCCGCTGACCATCGGGGGAGACCTCGAGCGTGTCGAGCTGGCGCCATTCATCGCCCTGCTCGCCCCGGAACAGGTCGAGCGGATCAGCGGAACGGTCAGCGGGCGCGTCTCACTCTCCGGGCCAATGAGGGACGAGGCAGGGCAGACGAGCGCCGCCGGGCTGCGCGGTGAGCTGACGCTGAGTGAACTTGAACTAAATCTCTCCCGAAATCGGCTTCGACTCGCCACTCCAATCGAGATCAGGCTGGCAGAATCGGTCGTCACACTGCCGGCAACACGGATAACCGGCCCGGGCGTCGAGATTGACCTTGATGGCAAGGTCGGCCTCGCGGCGGTACATAAACTCTCTGGCCAGCTGCGCGGTAAAATCGATCTCGATCAGATTGCGGGGATCGATGATTCACTGACCACTTTCGGGACGCTGATGATCGAGGCCCAGAGCGACGGAACGATCGAGCAGCCCAACCTCTCCGGGGCGGTCGATATCCGCAATCTCGGAATCTCCATGCGTGATCTGCCCTTCTTTCTGAGTAACGGAAACGGGCTGATCACCCTTGCCGGCAATCGCCTCGAAATCAACTCTTTTCAGGCCAACGCCAATGATGGCCGCCTCGAGGCGAAGGGGACGATCCAACTCGACGGCCTCGACAAGGGGCGCTCTCCAAGTGAATGGCGAATCGAATTCAGGACGGAGAAGGCAGAGATCTACCTGCGTGAACTGAGTGGCTCGCTGAGTGGGTCACTGGTGCTTGCCGGAACCCCCGATGGCCAGACGCTGAGCGGGCTGATCACCGCGAGCCGGCTCGAATACGACTCACAGATCAATCTCGATGATCTGATCAGTGGAGGCGGACAGGCAACGCTCGATTTCGACCTCGGCTCACTCGGGATCGCCGGCAGCGGTGGTTCGTCGCTGATCGGGCGGCAACCGACGATACCAACCCGCTTCGACCTGCGACTCGAGGCCCGTGACTCACTGTCGATCCGTGGCGAACAGATCAGCGCGGTCGGTACGGCGCTGCTCAATGTCACCGGATCGGGGCGCGATCCCAATATCACCGGGCGGCTGGAGAGCGACTCCGGCTATGTCCGCTTTCGTGGTCAGCGTTACGAAATATCACGCGCGACGCTTGATCTGCTGCCAGGGACCAACGGAACCGTCCTCAACCTGATTGCCGAATCGGAGTTCAGCGGCTACAGGGTCTCACTCGGACTTGCCGGGCAGATCGACGCCATCGACACGACACTCCGGTCGGAGCCCGCCCTGTCGCGTGACGAGATCGTCGCGCTGATCACGACCGGACGAACCGAAACGCGCACGCTCAGCAATCAGGATCCGCTGCGGAGCGGTGTTGGCGCCGCCGCTTCCATCCTCTCCTCGGGACTGATCTCGCGGCCGACCGAACAACTGCTCGGACTGAGCCGCTTTCAGATCGATCCGATAATACGTCCCAACGCCAATCCGGCGGCACGGTTGACGGTCGGACAACAGCTTTCGCGAAATTTCTATGTCAGCTACTCAACCAATCTCGCGACCGAGCAGGATCAGACGGCGCTCGCCGAGTATACCTTCTCGAATCGCTTCTCCGGCCTCGCAACCTACACCCAGGGCGGAAGCTCGACCCGCCAGGGTCTCGCCGACAATGTCTTCACGATCGAGATGCGCGGACGGCAGCGGTTTTCGCTCGGGTTCATTCCCGACCTGCCGGTAATTACCGGGGCCACAGGCAGCTCTGCTGGCATGACAACCCCGGCGATAAGGCGCAGTGCGCCCGAAAAACTTCCGGCTGCCAGGGTCCAGGTGACACAGTTCGACGGACTCAGGCTGCGCGAAAAGAGGCTCCGCGAGCTGCTGCCGGTCATGAACCAGGGCTTCAGCCGCTCGCTTGCCCGACTTGGTGAGCGGCGGCTGCGTGAATACCTTCAGGAACAGGGCTACTTCTTTGCCGAGGTTCGTTTTCGCTGCGAACCCATCGATTGTGGCGGCCCACAGCCGAAAGTCGCCCCACGAGTCTTTTACGACATCGAGCCAAACAGAATCTACGAACTGAAAGAGATTCGGATCGAGGGGAGCGATCTGCTGCGAATCGATCAGATTCGCGGTGAACTGAAGTGTGAAACGGCGAGCAGAGTCGGCGGAATCCCATTCTTCAAGGATCTTCCATTGATTGGCGGATCGATCCGCGGCCTGACGAGCAACGAGCGCCTGAAGAGTGACGAGGAGCTGATCCGGCGTAAACTGGTCGATCAGGGCTATCTTCGGGCGCGTGTCAGCTCGCGTCTCGCCGTTCGTCCGGAGAATGACGACCTGCTCCTGATCTTCAATGTCGAGCCGGGGCCGCTCTCACGCGTCGACGAGGTGACGATCGAGGGCAATCTGACCATCCCGATGGCGGAATTGCGGGCGGCAATCCCGGTCCAAAGTGGCCTCGCCTTCTCCCCGAACCTGGCCCGGCTTGGCGCACAGCAGCTCAGACAGATCTACGCCAACCGCGGGTACCTCGAAGCCGTTGCCACGCTCGAGGTCGAGGAGAAGAGCGACGATCGGCTGAAACTACGCTACCTCATCAACGAGGGCGTGCAGGCAATCGTCAGCCAGATCGAGATCGCCGGAACAACCCGCACCGGGATGAGCAGGATCCGCCGCTACTATGACTTCAAGCCGGGCGAGATACTGACGCCGGAGAAGCTGCGCGCGACACAGTCCGCCCTCAACTCGACCAATGCCTTCCGCGAGGTCAATCTCCGCTTCGAGCCGGTCGGCGGCGACAACGGCGCCGCGCACAAGGTGACCGTCAATCTGACCGAGGCAAAGCCGCTGCTCTTCGTCTATGGCCTTGGCTATTCGAGCGATGATGGCATCCGTGGTTCGCTCGAACTGGCCAACACCAACCTCCGCGGCAGGCTCAATTCGCTGACAATGCGGCTCCGTGCCAGCAGTCGCGAGCAGATTTCACAGATATCATTCACCGACCTGCGGCCGCTCGG
>JBEIMN010000051.1:0-11123 GCA_040378705.1 Acidobacteriota bacterium | reverse complement strand
GTTAATGGTGGCAACCCTGGTGATGTTTCTTGCCGGGTCGATTATCCGGTCGAGTGGGGAGAGTGTAGCTGCCCGACGGCAGGATCCGGCTGGACAACCAGCGGGGCAGACTCCCGCGAAATCGAACCAGGCGGAGAAGTCAAAACAGCCGGGCCAGCCGGGCCAGCCGGGCCAGGAAGACACCGCGCCCGGTCAGATCTCGACCGTGACAGTCAACGTGCGACTTCCGATCACGGTCAGCGACAGCAAGACTGGTCGGTTCGTTGTCGACCTGAAGCAGCAGGACTTCGAGATTCTGGAGGATCGCGAAGTTCAGAAGATCGAATCATTCCTGCCGCAGACCGAGTTGCCGCTCGACATTGCCGTTCTGATGGATACGTCCAACAGCGTCAAACCGAAGCTTAAATTTGAGAAGGACGCGGCCGTATCATTTCTGCAGACGATGCTGACATCGCGTCGTGACCGAGCGCTCTTTGCGACTTTCGATTCCCAGGTCGAGCTTCACCAGGATTTCACCAACCGGCTCGATCTTTTGACACGGGCGATCGATCGGGTAAAGGCACAGGGTGAGACACGACTTTATGACGCGATCTATCAGGTCTGTGAAGAGAAGATGTTTGCGTCACCGGGGCGGCGTCGTGCAATCGTCATCATCAGTGACGGAGAAGACACGATCAGTGAAAAGGATTTGAAGGATGCGATCGATATCGCGCAGCGTTCGGAGACGGTGATCTTTGTAATCAGTACAAAGGCGGGCGGTTTCTTCGGTGTGCAGGCCGGGACGGTTGATCGCCAGGAGGACAAGGAGATCAAGCGGCTGGCCGAGGATACGGGGGGACGGGCATTCTTCACTGCGCAGGTGCTCGAGCTGGAGCGAAGTTTCACGCGAATCGCAATTGAGCTTCGCAGCCAGTACATCCTCTCCTATTCACCAAGTAATGAGAAGTTCGACGGAAAGTTCCGTACAATCGATATCCGGCTGGCGAATCATAAGGATTACCGGATACGTGCCAAGAAGGGCTATTCGGCGGTACCGCCTCGATCGCTCGGAGTGAGGCAGTAACACGCCAGTAATGGTATTTAAGGAGCAGCATCGATGAGTAGATCAGTGACCTATTCGGTGATCAGATTGGCGGGTCGATGTCTGACCATGATCGTTATGGCAGCAATTCTGGTTCGATCATTTTCCAGCGAAGGGCTTTTGGCCCAGGATAAGCAGCCGGAGAAGCAGCAGGACCAGGAGCAGAAGAAGCGTCCACCGGTCAAAGTTGAGGAGGAGCAGACCATCCGCCTCGGGACCCAGCTGGTCAACGTACTCTTCAGCGCCAGTGACAAGCAGAACCATTACATCAACGACCTCGCGCAAAGCGAGGTCGAGATCCTCGAGAATGGACAACCGCAGGATATATTCACCTTCAAGAAAGAGTTCGATCTGCCGCTGACGCTCTCGATGCTGATCGATGTCAGTGGCAGTGAGCGATACACGCTGCCGTTACTCAAGGACGCTGGCGGCAACTTCATCGACTCTGTGCTGAGGACGGGTAAGGACACCGCGGCGGTGGTCAAATTCGAGGGCGAGGCAACGGTCGTACAGGGGCTCACTTCCAACCCGGCACGTGTCCGTCGAGCACTTGAAGAGATCGGGTTTGTTGCACCACCACCGGTCTCGATCTATGGTGGAGCGACCCCGCCAATCAACGGCAGATCACGGCAGGGTGGGACCTCACTCTGGGATTCGATCGTTGCGACCTGTTCGGACCTGCTGGCACGTGAGCCCGGTCGAAAGACGATCATTCTGCTTACCGATGGCGAGGATACGACCAGCCGCATGAAGATCGGAGACGCAATCGACGAAGCGCTGCGGGCGGAGGTTGTTATCTACTCAATCGGTATCGGTGATCCCGGATATGGGGGGGTCAACGAGGGAGCGCTGAAGCGGATCTCCGAATCGACCGGAGGGCGGGCCGTCTTCCCGAAGCGACCGCGTGAGCTGGAGCAGGCGTTCATTCAGCTTGAACAGGACCTGCGCCAGCAGTATCTGCTCGCGTACGAGCCTAAGAACGAAGCCGCCGACGGCTCATTCCGCAAGATCGAGATTCGCGTCGCCAATCGCAAGGAGGCGAAGATCCGTCATCGACGAGGGTATTACGCTCCAAAAGGCTAGAACAGCTTTCCCGACCACCGACAGCCTGTCCCGGGACTTCATCCTCTGGCTTCCACTGATGGTGCTTACCTGGTGGCTGGCCTGGAAATTTCAGGATCCCTTCATTTCCGACTGGGACGGATTCGACTATACCGTCTGTACCGTTCAGGGAAAACCATCGGCCCTCGGCCTTGGCCGGGCACTCTTTCTTGGCTACAACAACTTCATCTGGCGGATCTGGAATACCGGGAGAATTTTCTCTGGTGTGGGGCCTATTCCGCCTGAAAGGGCATACCTGCTGCTGCGGTATGGCGCGATCGCGCTCAGCGGTCCGGCGATTGCGGGCCTATGCTCGCTGGTGAAAGAGCTCTCTGGC
Organism: Acidobacteriota bacterium; assembly: GCA_040378705.1. Taxonomy (GTDB): domain Bacteria; phylum Acidobacteriota; class Blastocatellia; order RBC074; family RBC074; genus CAIOZW01. The sequence continues at coordinate 8,604 of JBEIMN010000051.1, read as the reverse complement.
AACCGGCTGGCAGGATTCTGTGCGGGGCTGATCCTCGCGCTCTCTCCGTATTATGTGATGTACAGCGGTCGGTCAATGAGCGAGATTCCCGGCTTCTTCCTGCTCTACTGGTCACTTTGGTGGATGATGCGGAGCCTCAGACAGCACCGAGTCAGAAATTTCCTGCTCGCGGCGGTGGCCATCGGATTGAGTGCCAATATCAGAGAATTTGCCGTATTTTACCTTCCACTCATTCCGATTGCCGCATATTTGCGTGGATTTAGATGGAGGCTTGGCATAGCTGGCTTTGTGTTGGCAGTTGGAGCAGCGCTGAGTGGGATGGGATTCTGGATTCTGAAGGATGGCCATCTCTACTGGGATTCGGTAATCAACTGGTATCGGCTGAGTGGGCATGAGCGTGCGCTGAATCCGGTGACGTGGAAGAATCTCTCCTTTTTTGGTGACTACTCATACAATTGTTCAGTCGCGGTAGTTTTTCTGACACCATTGGCGTTTGGATTGCTTTGGATCCGAAAGGATCTGCGTCCGCTGCTCTGGCTGGGAGCATTGGGATTGCTGGCGGATCTCGTTCTTATCGCCAATCATGATCTCTCATTGAATCCGCGTTATCTGCTGACAGGAATGGTTGGACTGGCCCCGGTCTGCGGATGGGCAGTCGCGGTGATGTTCCAGAGAAATCGGTGGCAGGGAGCGGTGCTGGCGCTCGGTATTCTGATCCTGACCATTGTCAACTACATCCAGCTCTCAGGTGAAGTCTACTGGCAGCAGCGAAATTCACGCACGGCAGCTCAGTTTCTGCGACAAGTGGAGAAGTTTCCCTGGAATTCAGGGTTCATTGTTGGGGCCCGAACGCCACTGATCAATTTTTACGCCGGGGTTGAAGCACGCCCTTACTGGAAGACGATCTCGCCCGGTTCGGGCTGGCCGGATGAAAAGCTCGATGAAGCGATCGACAATATGCTGGTGGCCGGGCGAATGGTCTATGTCGATTTCGATCCCGAGATCTGGCAGAGCGGTGCGCGCGAAAAGAGCCGTGAAGCGGCAGGGCTCAGGATGATCCATGAGCGGTATGAGATTACCTTCATTGAAAATCAGATCTTCCGGATCGTCCGCAAAATCCGCTGAGCCGACATCGTACTAAGAGCATAATCGAATCTGACCGGGTGAGATTTGCAGCCATTCTTTGCGTTTCACCTCCGAAGCGGGTAGATTTTCCAGTGGTTCACAACTGCAAATCCAGGAGGTTTCCCGTGCTCAATCACCGTCAAATACTGCCAATTCTCAGTCTCATCCTGATCTCAGTAGTATCGACAACTCTTCTCGCTCAGGATTCCAGAACTTTGGAGCGACTGGAGTGGAGATCGATTGGTCCGGCGATCTTTGCAGGTCGCGTCGCAGATGTCGAGGGCATTCCGGGCAATCCGAATATTGTTTATGTAGCCTCCGCCTCGGGAGGGCTCTGGAAGACAACGAATGGCGGGACGAGTTGGCGACCGATCTTCGAACGACAGGGAACGATCTCTCTCGGTGACATTGCAATCGATCCACGAAACCCAGAGGTGATCTGGGCGGGAACTGGCGAAGCCAATCCCCGAAACAGCGTCTCATTTGGAGACGGCGTCTATCGTTCGAACGATGGCGGCAAGACCTGGAAGAACCTTGGACTGAAAGATACTCGTCACATCTCACGCATACTCATTCATCCGCATAATTCGGAGACCGTCTATGTCGGCGCATTGGGGCATGCGTTTGGTCCAAATGAGGAGCGCGGAGTCTTCGTAACGAACGATGGTGGCAAGAGCTGGCAGAAGACGCTCTATATTGATCAGGAGCACGGAGTCTCCGACATTGATATTGATCCGGTCAATCCCAATATCGTCTACGCCGCGATGTGGCGCTTCGAACGTAAGCCCTGGAATTTTGTGAGCGGCAGCGAGAAGAGCGGCGTCTACAAGTCGATCGATGCTGGTCGAACGTGGAGCCGACTCAGCAATGGGTTACCAAAATTAATGGGTCGGATCGGAGTCAAGGTCGCGCCGAGCAATCCAAATATCGTCTATGTCATCGCCGAAACACGCGAGGGAACCCTGTACCGTTCAGAGGACAAGGGAGAGAGTTTCCAATTGATGACGAAACAGGCGGATATCGTCTCACGCGGATTCTACTACACTGATCTTCGTGTCGATCCAAAGAACGAAAATCGTGTCTACTCAATCTCCTCACCTCTCTTTGTCTCGATCGATGGTGGCCGGACACATCGGACAATCGCCCCGCAGATCCATATCGACTATCACACAATGTGGATCGATCCGCTCGATCCGAAACGTATCTGGGCCGGCAATGACGGTGGAGTTGCAGTCAGTATTGATCAGGGTGAAACGTGGGAGAACGTCAACAACCTTCCGATCGGTCAGCCTTATCACGTCTATGCCGATCAGCGGCAGCCATTCTATTGGGTCATGGGTGGCATGCAGGACAACGGGAGCTGGACCGGACCGGCCCGAACGCGGGAACCGGCTGGAATTCTGAATGAGGATTGGCGGATGGTCAGCTTCGGTGATGGCTTCAAGGTGATCAATCATCCGGATGATCCGGAGATCTACCTGTCACTCTCACAAGGTGGAAGTCTGGTACTGACCGACATGCGGACGCGTGAGCAGCAGTTTGTCAAACCGTGGGTTGGTGGCAGCGGCGGCGCGGCCGGTGATCAGAAGTACCGCTTTCACTGGAACTCGCCGCTTGTCCTTTCGCCACATCAAAAGACGACCGTCTATCTTGGCGGGAACGTTCTTTTCAGGTCGAACGATTTTGGGCGAAACTGGACGAGAATCAGCGAAGACCTGACGACCAATGATCGGGAGAAGCTGAAGGAGGCCGGTGGTCCGATCGCGACGGAGAACACGACCGCTGAGTATCATTGCACGATCATCAGCGTCAATGAATCTCCAGTCAGAGCCGGGACGATCTGGGCTGGAACGGATGATGGTAAATTGCAGGTGACAATCGATGGCGGCAAAAAGTGGATCGACGTGACGGATAAGATTGTCGGCCTGCCGAAGTTCTCCGCCGTTTCACACGTCGAACCATCAGCAACTTCGGCAGAAATGCTTTATGTCTCGTTCGATCGCCACATGCTTGATGACTACAGGCCATATGTCTTCAAGACGGTCGACGGCGGGAAAAGCTTCACCGAGATCAGCGGAAATCTTCCCGCCGGCGCTTATGTTCACGTCTTGAAAGAGGATCCAAAGAACACATCCCTGCTCTATGCCGGGACGGAGCTTGGGCTCTTTGCGACCTACGATGGAGGACGTAACTGGATCAATCTCGGAATGAAGAATCTGCCACGTGTTGCGGTTCACGACATCTTCGTTCATCCGCGTGAAAACGACCTCATACTTGCGACGCACGGACGAAGCTTCTGGATATTGGACGACGCAACCGTGGTGCAGCAGATCAGCGAAGATCTGCTGAAGAAGGACCTGCATCTCTTCGATTCCAGGCCAGCACTCCGCTTCACGACCCGGTTCACACGCTATGGAATTGGAGACAAGCCCTTCGCAGGTCCCAATCCACCAAATGGAGCGCTGATTAGCTATTACATTAAAGAGAAGCCAGACGCAAAGACGCTCGTTTCGATCCAGATTCTTGATGAGAGTGGAAAGGTGCTCCGTGATTTGACGGAGGTGCCGCGCGAAGCAGGACTCAACCGTACAACATGGGACCTGGGCTACGACGGGCCAACCCCGCGAAGGCTGCCAACAAAGGATGGTCCAGCTGAACGAAGGGGCGGTAGGGCACGTGGACCGCTCGTCATGCCTGGAAGCTACATCATTCGACTCAAGGTCGGTGAGGTGACGACGGAGAAGAGAATCGTCATCAGAGTCGATCCAACGGTTCCGGTTACTGAGACGGCGCTTCGCGAACAGTTCGACCTGTCGATGAAACTTCAGGGGCTGATATCATCCGTTAACTCAACGCTTCGTGTTCTTGACGGCGCCAGGGAGCAGATCCAGCAGATCGAAAAGACAATCCGTGACCGGATGCCCGAGGCGCCGCAGGAGGTTCGTTCGACGCTTGAGTCTGAGCTCAAACTGGTTGGTGAGACAATCGGAAAACTTGCGGCTCCAGCAGCAGAGGGACTGGGTTATCGTGGATCTTCGCGAATCGCAGAGAAACTATCAGGACTCTTCGCCAGTATTCAGGGTGTAAATGCGGCGCCAACACCTGCTCAAATCGAAGCCTTCGCCGAACTTCAGCCGGAAGTGGCGTCAGCGCTGGCCGATGCTGAAAAAGTGATCACCGAGCGGCTGAAGAAGTTGAATGAACTTCTTCGAAAGAATGACGCGCCGACACTGATCATTGGCAGAATAAAATAGCCTGTGGCTGGACAGTAAATCGACCAGAGTCTTCGTATAACTCCAAATTGGAAAATGGCCTGGGTGGTTCGACGATCACATTACGGCGCTGCCGCTGCTTGAATTTTCAGTAATTCGGGGATTAGTGCATGAATCCTGGTATTGAGGTGGAAGGACAGCGACTGGCGAGGGGTCGACGTGCAAAAAAATAGAGGTGCCCAACAAATGCTGACCACCTCATTCACAAACTACACACACATCTACTGAACGCCCGACCGTGGGTGTTGTTCCATTTTTTACCAATATTTTTCAGCCCCCTTATTTTTGAACTGAGTGGCTCGTGTGACACCCCGTGCGAACCAGGATTGAAGCCGGAAAATTAATGGCTTGGATTCCGGGATTCACGGTCATTAATTTGAACGTAACGCCGCCACTCCAACGGCTTAGTTCAATTTTCGAATTCCCACTTTCGATCATTTACCGATTTCTGGATAAAGGCTCTTTCGCAAACGCTGACGGGCACGATATCTGATTTTGGTGACCTGCACTTTTGAGATATCGAAGCAGGCTGCCAGGTTTGGTACGCTCATTGGAATTTTTTGCCAGAGTGATAACAACTCATCACGGGAAAATTCGAGCGCCTCGAGTAGTTGAGAGAACCGAATCGCCCCGGATTCGAGGAGGAGGCTGATCAGATCTCCTCCCTCTCCGTCGACCGCGCTTAGAAGCATGATTCTTCGTTCGAGAATCGGTAATTTAGCAAGCTCCGACCATAGAAACTGGAAGCTCTCACGAGTTTCGATTACCTGGTCCGCGCGTGGTGCCCGATCCTGAAGGCTCGCTGCCGTGGTGGGAACGTCAGTATCGATCGACTCGATTATTCTTTCACGGAAACCAATTATCCGGATAATTAACGAAACCAGTGTTGCCGTTGGGAGCGGAACTTTGTATCTGACGAAGATCTCATCGATTATCCAGGATAAGAGTTCACCCGGGCGTTTGTGAACATTGCTCGCCCGTTGCTGGAAGAGTGTTTTCACCTGTTCGACGATCTCATCATGGCTGAGCTGGGGCGCTCGGTCCTGCGCTGGAGGTTCCTCGTTATCAGTTTTTTCACCCGGATCTTCAGCCAGCTTTTCAAGTCGCTTTCGAAGTGGCTCTTCAACCAGTTTGGTGTAATTGACACCTCGCACAGACTTGTAGCGTCCTGAATTCGACAGAATATAAAGTATTCTGATATTGAGGAGATGGCGGAGCGGATACTTTTCGCGAAGATAGTCTGCGCAGCAATTTCTGGCGACACGACTAACATACAAACCGTAGTCGACGATCTCACCATCGCGGCGATGTTCTTTCAATATATTTAATCTTTTGGTGATTTTTGCAACGATTTCCAAATTGAGATCGAGCGCATCCGCGCAGTTCGCAGACTTTCCATCCTCACTTACATAAAAGCCGAGGTGGTTACGGAGATTACTCCGGATGATTGGTCCCGCGAATACGATCAGCAATTCTTGAAGAAGACTCTCAGTTTCCTTATCGGCTGTCGTCCTGATGTAGGTTGAGAGTACAGCGTCTATCTCACTTAAAGGCATGGACGCTCCTTTTTCGTATGGACTACAGATTAATGGTGACTGACTGATATGCTGCCTGGCTGAGTACTGCGTCAGACTTGTTCCCGGTATAAAGCTGAGTAGGGAGCAAGTAACCACTGACACCAGCATATCCCTTTTATCGCTGACATCGACTGTAAGTCAAGTCAGGTCTGGCCATTTAGAAAAATTTGAAATATTCCACCCATGGAAAGCAGTGGCTTTCAGGATTTTAAGAAAATTCAGCTGTGGACGTGATGGCGACTGTCGCGACTGGATGGTCAGAATTGAATGGTTGGATATTGTCACACCACAAGTCCGGTGTGACAATACTGATCACGGATTTTGGTTTCGGGCTATTTCGTAGTGCAACGATCGAGGTGCAAAGATGAAGCGACCAGGTATTGTGAAGCTGCTCTGTCTATATTTTATGCTGGTGCTGATTACGAATAACCAGGCACATAGTGCACAGCCTCCGCGCAACTTCGCGCAGGCACGACGTGAGTTTAAAGCATTCTTCGAACAATCGATGAGAGGGCATGGAATTGTCGGCGGCGGGATGATGCTGATCGGTGAGAATCAGATCATCGCGCAGGAGTTTTATGGACTGGCGAATCGGGAAAAGGGGCAGCCGGTTACCGAGTCGACAATTTACCACTGGGCCTCGATCACGAAGACCCTGACCGGGATCGCCATCATGCAGTTGCGAGACCGCGGGTTGGTATCGTTGGACGATCCGATCACCAGGTATCTGCCGGAACTTCAGATGGCGCATAACCCGTATGGGCAGACGAGTGATATCCGGCTGCGACATCTGATGAGTCACAGTGCTGGTTTTCGTGAATCGACCTGGCCGTGGGGTGGGGAGAAGTCCTGGCATCCATTTGAACCGCGAGAATGGTCGCAGATTGTGGCAATGCTTCCCTACACGGAGGTTGCGTTCAAGCCGGGTAGTCGCTTCAGCTATTCAAATCCGGCAGTTATCTTTCTTGGCAGAGTGATCGAGATTGTGACGGGGGATGATTACGAAGTCTATATCGACAAGAATATCTTCAAGCCGCTTGAGATGTATCGAAGCTACTTTGACACGACCCCAATCCATTTACTGAAGGATCGAGCCGCCGGCTACTACATTCGTGATGGAGTAATTAGTGCCGCGCCATTTGATCCTGACACTGGCATCACCGTTTCGAATGGAGGCTTGAATGCACCACTTCCCGACATGGTCAGATATGTCAACTTTCTGCTTGGTGATCCGCGAAGGCAAGCGGGCTACGATCAGATCCTGAAGCGGACGTCGTTGATGGAGATGATTACGCCACAATTACCGATTGAGTCGGGAGGGCTTCCAGAGCAGACTGGTGTGAATCGCCGTGATTCGATCGGGCTCTCGTTCCTGCTCGAAGAGAATCACGGCATGAAGTTTTTCGGTCACTATGGCGAGCAGGCAGGCTTCGTCTCGCATCTTTACGTTCGCCCTGAATCACGCACTGCTTATCTGGTTGCGTTCAACACAAATGTGATTGCAACGGAGAAGAGTTCAGCACAAAGCACGATGCGGCTCGATCGTGAAATGAAAGACTATCTTTTCTCGCGAATCTTCAGTCTCTTCAGTCCAAAGTAGCCGTATCGAAAGGTCCATCCGTTTTATCCTTATCTGGCAATGGCCGATTGACAAGCACTCTGGGGAAGTTATTATAAAACCTTGCAGTTTTTACGATTTTCTGGTTTGAGATATGACGATGAACATTTTCGCCCTTCTGCAGCAAGCACCCAGTCCTGAGCAGGTCAGACTTTCGCTCGATCCGATTATGCGACACGGCCGAGATAACATCAGTTATCTCTACTCGCTCGACGGTTTTGACTGGTTCATTATCCTTCTCTACTTTGGAATTCTGGCACTGCTGGCAATTCTTGGTGTCTATCGCCTGCGCATGGTCTACCAGTTCTGGCGTTATCGTGATGTGAAGCCAGCGCCGAAGAGCCACTTTACAGAGGCGGATCTCCCGCGAATTACCGTTCAGCTTCCGTTGTTTAATGAGCTTTACGTCGTCGAGCGGCTGGTCGATTCGGTGGTTCGGATTGACTATCCAAAGGATCGGTTCGAGATTCAGGTGCTCGATGATTCGACCGATGAGACCGTGACGATCGCGGCAGAAACGGTTCGGAAGTACCAGGAACAGGGCTTCGACATCCATTATATTCACCGTTCGGATCGAACCGGGTACAAGGCCGGGGCGCTCGAAAATGGAATGAAAATGGCGAAGGGTGCTCTGGTGGCGGTCTTTGATGCGGACTTTATGCCAAACCCGGACTGCCTGAGGCGGATGGTAGACTACTTCACGGATGAGCGAATTGGAATGGTCCAGATGAGATGGGGCCACATCAATGCCAACTACTCACTCCTGACGCGTTTACAGGAGGTTTTTCTTGACGGCCATTTCGTGGTCGAGCAGACTTCTCGCAACCGTACCGGCGCGTTCTTCAACTTCAACGGAACCGCCGGGATGTGGCGTCGAGAAGCGATTGAATGGAGTGGTGGGTGGCAGCATGACACATTGACAGAGGACACGGATCTGAGTTTCAGGGCGCAGTTGATGGGTTGGCGTTTCGTCTATCTTGTTGATGACGCGGTTCCGGCGGAACTTCCGGTT
>JBEIMN010000050.1:0-11159 GCA_040378705.1 Acidobacteriota bacterium | reverse complement strand
CCTGGTAGTCGACGTCAGGTTTCAGTTTTGGGATGACAGCATCGGCTTCATAGTATTTGCTGGTTGAATCGTCGGCTGATCCCGAGATGATGAGCGGGGTCCGCGCCTCGTCGATGAGGATCGAGTCGACTTCGTCGACGATCGCGAAGTAGTGGGGGCGCTGGACGCAGGTTGAGAGTTCGAACTTCATGTTATCGCGCAGATAGTCGAAGCCGAACTCGTTGTTGGTACCGTAGGTAATGTCGCTGCCGTAGGCTTCCTGGCGCGCGAAGTCATCAATGTCGCTTTGGATGACACCGACGGTCATTCCGAGGAAGCGGTAGATCTTGCCCATCCAGTCGGCGTCGCGGCGTGCAAGGTAGTCATTGACGGTCACGACGTGGACGCCCTTGCCGAGCAGCGCATTCAGGTAGACTGGCAGTGTTGCGACAAGCGTTTTTCCTTCACCGGTGCGCATTTCGGCAATCATTCCGCGATGGAGCACCATGCCCCCGATCAACTGAACATCGAAATGGCGCATCCCGGTCGCGCGTCGCGAAGCTTCACGAACGCAGGCGAAGGCTTCTGGCAGAATCTCGTCGAGAGCCTCCTGCTCGAGTTTCTTTCTTGCGGTTGGCTCGAGCGATTCCGCGCCTGCCAGCCGTTCGCCAAGACGCGCCCTGAACTCGATCGTCTTTCCACGCAGTCCTTCGTCAGAGAGCGCCTGGAGCGAAGGCTCAAGTTCGTTGATCTCGGCAACGATCGGCCACAGCTGTTTGAGAAGCCGTTCATTGGCGGATCCGAATACTTTGGTGATGGCTTTTTCGATGAAATTCATATTTTAAATTGTTTTCCGGACTGCTTTCGTCAAGTTTACGTTTATACTTGGATTCTGCTTCTGTTCCCCCATTTTCACCAGTGAGAAGAGAACAATTGAAAATTCTAGTTGACGCATTATAGACCGTCAAGGACTGTAACTTTGACGTGCGCGCATTCTCCATGGCATTATAGTCCTTTCTTGAGCAGTGGAATAATTTTATGTAGGAGAGTATCGATAAAATGAGCGAAACAATTGAACAGGAAAACACTATCCCGGTTGATGCGGCTGCACCTGTTGCTGAGGTAGAAGCGGCCCCGGCAGAAGTTGTGCCGGCAGATGCTGTGCCGGCAGAGGTTATGCCAGCAGAAGTTGTACCAGCAGAAGTTGTACCAGCAGAAGTTGTAGTGGAAGAGATCAGTTATCACGCCGTTGAGAAGAACGGGACCATTACGGCAATCTGGGAGATGCGAGGTCGGAAGCACCTTCGGACGATTGATCCGCGCAGTGCCGAGGGTCGTCATCTGCTGGGTCATCCGGAAGTGCCGGAATCGAGCGACGCCGCCGCTGGCTGAGGAACGGCGACACCGGTCCTGTGACCGGACTTAAAATACGGTAATGGCGCGACGATGACTCGGGAGCCAGACGCTGAGCCTGGGAACGCCGGTGGGTTCGTATGGCCGACACAGGCCGACTGGCTCGCACTGAGCAATTGGCCCCGAAGGGGCCCGCTTGAAGCCAGACCCCTTGAAGCCAGACCGCTTGAAGCCAGACAAAACGACCGACCTGCCTGGACAGTCCTGACCGGCTATATTGGCTGGGATATCCGGACACTCTGAACCAGGGAGTCTGAACCAGAGACTCTGAACCAGAGACTCTGAATGGTTGGTCTGGTCGGCGTGATTTCTGCCATTCTGCTAAGAGTAATGATCCGGGAGTTCCGATAATCTTCGTGACCGCCCGGTAATTTGTCGTTTCAGGACTGACAGGAACCATTGTTCATTACCCGAGTCGAACTCAGAAACATTAAGAATCACGCCGAGAGCTCCTTCACCTTTCAGCCTGGCGTGATTGCTGTCTGTGGGCCGAATGGGTCGGGAAAGACGACGATTCTCGAAGCCATCGCCTGGACTCTCTTTGATCATCTCGATTACAAGCGTGAGGACTTCATCCGGCGCGGGGAGAAGAAGGGGCAGGCCACCGTCGGGTTTGTTTCGGATCTTGATAATCGTGAGTACCTGGTAACGCGCGACACGGGTGGCGGTTACTTCGTCTACGATCCAGCCACAAAGACACGTCTGGTCGAGCAGAAGACTCAGGTTCTGCCCTGGTTGCGCCTGCGACTGGGAGTCGAGGCCGGAGCGGATCTCTCCTCACTTTTCCGTACCACCATCGGAGTTCCGCAGGGAACTTTCACCTTCGATTTTACATTGCCAACCTCAACCCGGAAATCGGTCTTCGACCGAATTTTGCGCGTCGAGGAGTATCGACAGGCGGCGGACAACCTGCGTCAACCGCAGCGTCTGGCGGAGAGTCGGGCGGTTGAAGCGGAGAGGCAGTTGGCACGGTACGAGGGTGAGCTGACGAGCTATGACGGGACGGTGGAGGTCTGCCGGCAGACGGCAGAGAGATTGGCGCAGCAGGTGGTGGAACTGACGACGGTGCTGGCGGAGCGAGAAAGGCTTGGGGGAGAGTGCGAGAAGCTGGAAGCGAATCTGCGTCTGCTCGAGCAGAGTGGGCAGGTTGTTGAGCAGTTTAAGCTTCGCTTCAGGGCGGCGGAAGAGAGTTCGCGGTTGGCGCGACTGGCGGCGGAGCAGGCGGAAGAGGCGGCGGCAATAGTGACGGTGGCGCGTGAGGGGTATGAGCGTTATCTGGAGGTCACGAGGCGGCTCGAGCCGCTCGAGCGGAGGCGTGAGGAGCGTGATCGTAAGCGTGAGGAGCTGGCGGGGCTGGAGCGGCGACTGATCGAAGCGGAGGGGCAGGCGGGCCGGGTCGACGAGCGGCTGCGAGAGGTGGCGCGGGCACAGCAGGACGCAGAGCAGTTGAAGCCGAAGGCATTGAGGCAGGAGGAGTTCGAGCAGCAACTGGCAAGGCTGCGGGAGGAGCGCGGGGAGTCGCAGAGCCTCGAGGGGGCGCGGAGGGATCTCGACCATGAGCTTGAAAAGCTGCGCACACGCTATCAGGAGATTGCAACGCAGATCGACGAGGCGGAGCGTCGGAGTGTAATGTCCGAGCCGCTGGAATCACTCGAGCAGCAGCGAACCCGGCTTGCTGAGGAGCGGCAGCGAATGGCGCTCTGCCGTGAGACCCGGCAATCGAAGGGGCGGCAGATTGAGCGGATCAGGCTTGAACTGGAGCGCGAGCTTGCGGATGAAGCGCGGACGAGTGGTGAGCTGGCAAGGCTCGAGGCAACCGCTGTCGATGCGTCGCGGGTCGCCGAGTTCGAGTCACGACAGAACGAGCTGACGGTTGGACTGGCCCGTTTGCGAGCTGAGACCACCCGTGACCGCGAGATGATCGTCGCGCTCGAGACCGGTGGACTCTGCCCGCTGCTGACCGAGAAATGTCTCAATCTTAGTTCAGGAGAGGCGCCGGGAGAGGCGATTCAATCGAGATTTCACGTCATCCTCAATCGGCGACAGGCGGAGATAATTTCCGGCGAAGCGGAGCTTGAGATAGTTGCTTCCGGGCTGGTAGCCTCCCGTCTCGCGGCGACAGCTTGCGCGCGCCTGCCGCACCTGCATCAGTCACTTGAGCGGATCACCGAAACGTGCCGCTCTTTGCAGTCGCAGCTTGACGAACTGGTTGCTGAGCTGGCGGAACTTCCTCAATCGCCAGAGATCGAGGAGGCACGGCTTCGCCAAAACCTTAGTGAATTGGAGCGGGAAATCGCGGTGGCGCGCGAATCGCAGCGACTTATTCACCAGGCGGAGATACTTCGCCAGGAGCAGGCAAGAGTCCAGATGGAGGGTGTTGGCCGAAGGGCTGAACACGATCGGCTCGTCGCCCGAATCGACGAGCTTGGTGACACAGACTCACGCATCGCCGAGGCACAGCGTGAATTGCGCGAACTGAACGATCCACGCAGCCGAATGATGGCGCTTCAACAGACCATCGGACGTGAGGCGGCGTGGCTGGTCGAGGCTCAATCGACAAGGTCGATTCTTGCCGAGGCCCAGCTTGCTGCCTCACGTCTCCGCGATGAGCTCTCTGCCTTCGATTCACTCGAGCACGAGATTGCGGATGTTTCACGCCGACGCGCGGCCGCCGAGCGCGACTATCTTGCCTATATCGCCAATGAAAACCAGGCCTCAACCCTGATAGCAAGTCAGGAAGCGGCCAGCCTGCTGGCCGCCGGGGTGGTGCAGCTCCAAACTGCCCTCACCTCCGCCGAACTCGAATTTCAGTCACTCGACCGTGGCTACGACAAATCGTACCATCTGCAGTGTCGGCAGGACTACGATCTACGTCGTGAGCAGGTCACGATGCTTACGGCTCAGCGAGCCCATCTCGAAGAGCAACTGAGGACACTCGAAAGCCGGATCGTTGCTCTCGACGCGATCCGCGAAGAGTTGCGAACGCTGACGATCGAGCGCGACAAGCTGCGCCGCCTTGGCGAGAAGGCTGAGATGATCCGCGATATTCTTGTCCGGGCGGCGCCATTCATCACCGAGTCCTATATCTTTTCAATCTCCCACGAAGCCAATCAATTGTATCGGGAAATCAGCGGGCGTTATGATGTTACCCTCCGCTGGACCAGGGATTACGAGATTGTTCTCGAAGAGAATGGACACGACAGGCCATTTCTCAACCTCTCAGGAGGTGAGCAGATGGCGGCGGCGCTCGCCGTGCGGCTCGCACTTCTGAAGGAGCTCTCGGATATCAACATTGCCTTCTTTGATGAGCCGACGACCAATATGGACGAGGAGCGGCGCCGCAATCTTGCCCTCCAGCTTGGGAGACTCCGGGATTTTCATCAGCTTTTCGTCATCAGTCACGATGACAGCTTCGAAGGCTTCACCGACCAGCAGATCAATCTGGGTGATCTTCGTAATCAGAAACAATCCTGAGGATATCGTGTATGCCTGAAAAGGGAGTATTGAATCCGGAATTGCACGGATACTGCGAAAAGATCGATCAGATCAGGCGCGAGACGGTGGCAATCGTCGAAGGCCTGACCGAGGAGCAATGTGCGTGGCAGCCCACGTCGAAGCAGTGGTCGATCGCTCAGTGCCTTGAGCATCTCAATGCCACGGCGCGTAACTATTTCCCGATTATCAACGATTCGATCAATGACGCACGGGCGCGCGGCTGGCTTGGTGCCGGTCCTTTCCGTCACGACCTGCTGGGGAGTTGGTTGGTTAGTCTCAATTCACCGCCGCCGAAGTTTCGAATCCCGGCGCCGCGCCGCTTCTACCCACCGCCCGATCGCCCGATGTCCGAGATCCGGCCGTCGTTTCTGGCTTTTCAGGACCGGCTGCGCGAAATGATCAGGCACGCCGATGGCGTCGATCTTGCCCGGGCGAAGGTTCGTTCACCAGTCATCGGCGTGCTGAAAATGTCGATTGGCACGACGTTCGCGTTTATTATTGTCCACGAGGAGCGACATCTCTGGCAGATTCGCCGGATCAGGGAGTCTGTCGGCTTTCCGAAATGACAATTAGACCAATTTGGATCAATCAATTCAGACCAACCAGTTGTATCAGGGTGACAAAAAAGAAGGTCAGGAGTCGAAGAAGGTCTCTTCGATTCCTGACCCTGGTGGCGTCAACCCCAATCTGACGTGATTACCAATTGGGCGGCGCCCCGACCGGATACTGTTCCATGTCGAGGATCGATCCGGTGATCAGCCCGCTCTCGTCGGAGGCGAAATAGAGCGCGGCAAGGCCGATATCACGTGGCAGCAGCAGCCGGCCCCACGGACGCGACTTGACCGCCTCATCTGCCCAGTCCTCGCCCTTGCCCTCGACGTGAACCTTGACGTAATGCTCATTCGGGGTGAGAGTCCACCCGACGTTGAGCTGATTGACTCGAATCCGGTAGCGGTTGAGATAGCTGGCGAGGTTCTTCGTCAGCGTCATCAGCGCTCCCTTCGATGCCGCATAGGCCATCAGCTTCGGCTCTCCAATGTAGGCATTGACCGAGCCGATATTGATTACCGATCCCTGCTTTTGCTCCTTCATGTACTTTACAGCCTGCTGTGTGCAGATGAATGAGCTGCGGACGTTGAGTCCAAAGACTTCGTCCCAGAGTTCGACGCTCGTATCTTCGATGGTTCCGCGCGCGCTGTAGCCGACGGTGTTGACGAGGATATCGATCCGGCCAAAAGTTGCCACTGCCTGATCGATCAGTCCACGACATTCGGCTTCGATTCCGACGTCGGCCCTGACCGCAATGGCCACACCGCCCTGCTCGACGATCGAGGCTGCAACCGCCTCCGCCTTCGTGACATCCCGATTCGAGACGACGACGCGGGCACCCTCTTCGGCGAAGAGTCTGGCGATCCCCTCGCCGATGCCGGCCCCTGCCCCGGTAACGACGGCCACTTTATCTGCTAATCGATTCATCGCTATACACCCTCCGGTCTTACCGTTTCCAACCATTCCGTGACGATATGGCTCACGCGGTCGGCGTTCCGAAATGCTGGGCCATCTTGCCGCGAAGGAAGCGGACCGACTCACGCAATTCGTCCATGCCGTTTTCGCCATCCTCGATCGAGATCCAGTTGTCGAAACCTTCATTCTTCAGCGTGGAGAAGATCGCGTCATAGTCGTTGAGCCCCTTGCCGATGACGCCGTGGCGGAGGTTCTTCGCATAGCCCGTCGAACCGTCCTGCTGCTTCAGATCCTCGATCGTCCCACTAATCAGGTAACGGTCGGAGGCGTGCATGGTGATTACGCGGTGCTTGATTGCCGCGAGTACCTCGAGAGGATCCTCACCACAGATGATCGAATTCGACGGATCATAGTTGACCCCAAACCACGGGGAATCGATCTGATTGATCACGTCGAGGAAGACATCGATGTGCTGTGCAAACTCCGGATATTTCCAGTAGCCATCCTTGTAGTGATTCTCCATATTCAGGATGATATTCCGTTCGGCGGCATAGGGAATGACGGCATTGATCGATTCGACAGTGTAGCGTATGCCGTCCTCGCGTGAGACATCCTCGCGTCGCTGGCCGGAGAGGACACGGCAGAACCGCCCTCCCATGCGCGCGGTCAGATCGATCATCCGCTTCTCTTTCTCGATCTCCTCGGCGCGTGCTGCCGGATCGTTCTGCGTGAAGTCGGGCGAGGCGCACATCATCGGCGCTTCGAGGTTCTTCGCGACGAGATGCTGTCTGACCTTGTCAAGATAGTCATCGTCGAAGCTCGAAAAGAAGCCCGGATAGAGCTCGATGCCGTCGACGTCGAGCGTCGCCGCGAGGTCGATCCAGTCGAAGAGCGTCATGCTGCGCGTGATGCAGAGCTCGTCCATGTAGCATTTGGGAAATACTGATAATTTTGGCATAAGATTACTCTTTCGGTAGATTGATAAAAATCGATAAGTTTGGCTCGGCGGATCAATAGGTGGTGAGGAGAAGCCGGCACCGGTGGGTGTGGCAATTTGGAGAGGCGGGACAGTCGGAGTGGTCACAGGTAAATCGACCCGTTCCGCCTCTCCTGTCTCGCTTTTCTATTTGGCCTGTCCCAATTGTCCCGCACACCTGTTCCGGCTACCCCACCAACCAGAGTCCGACACTTTTCAATTACTCGGCAGGCTGGAGCACCGCTTTGACGTAGGTACCATCGTGCATTCCATCAAAGCAGGGCTGCCATTCTTCGAGAGTTCCGACCCGGCTGATGATCGGCTTCAGATTGATCTGTCCTGAAGCGAGCATCGAGACGACCATCTCCCAGTTCTGGAAAGTGTGGCTGAAGCTGCCCTGGAGCCGGACTGCTTTCTGAACGAGTGGGTCGAGTGAGAACCCGAGCGGCTGCGGTCCCCAGCCGACCTTCGTAATCTGCCCTCCGGGACGGACAATCTCCATCGCCGAGCGAAGCGCCGCCGAGGCACCGGCCGCGTCGACGATCAGATGTGCTCCGAGGCCGTCGCCAAGGCTTAAGACCAGATCCTTCAGGTTTGTCTCCTGAAGGTTGACGGCGTGCGTCACCCCAAGCTCCTTCGCCGCTTCGAGCCGTAACTTGTCCTGGGCCATTCCGGCGACGATCAGATTGCCGGCGCCGGCCAGCCGTGCCATCTCCGCACAGAGCAGCCCGATCGGCCCCGGACCAAGGACGACGACCGTGTCGCCAGGCCGGATATGGCTCTTTTCGATCACGGCGTTGTATCCAACACAGCAGGGCTCGGTTAGTGCCGCCTTCTCAAATGGAAGGTTGTCCGGAATAAGATGCAGACAGCGTTCCGGCACTTTGGCAAAGCCGGCCATCGCGCCGTTGATCCCGTAACCAAATCCTTTCCGTTCCGGGCATAGATTGTAGGCGCCGGTCCGGCACATCATGCACTTGCCGCAGATGTACGCGGCCGTTTCAGATACGACACGGTCACCTTCGCGGAATCCACGAACTCGTTTTCCGGTCTGGATGACCGTACCACCGAATTCGTGTCCAAGGATGACCGGTGTCACGACCGGCCAGCTCTGTGTCGCATGATACTGGTGAACATCGCTTCCACAGACGCTGACGCCACCAATCTTCAGCAGCACTTCATCTTCACCGATCTCTGGGATCGGCAGCTCTCGAACTTCGACGGAGCCGGGTATCAGGTCGTATTGAACCACGGCGGTCATGGTTGCAGTCATCTTTACACTCCTTGTGATTATTCTCTGATGCGCCGGACGATCTCCGACAGAATGCCCTTCAGGTCTCCGCTGGTCGTGCTGAACGAGGTGGCATCGATGGCGAGGGGCGCGCCAATGACGACCAGCGGTGCTCCCAATTTAGGCATGTTGATCGCTTCCTCAATCGAGAGTCCGCCAACCGCCTGAACCGGAATGCTGACCGCTTCGACAACCGCTTTCAGATCGTCGAGCGGGCTCAATCGCTTCCCGGAGGTGGCAAAAATTCCATTGCGTTCATCAAAGCCGGTGTGGTGGACGATGAAGTCTACTCCAAGATCCTCCATCCATTTGCTGGCTTCCGCCTTGTCGTCGCAGACCATGTTGTCACCCATGACCTTGACGCCAAAGTCACGCCCGGCCTGGACCACACATTTGATCGTCTCAGCGTGGGCGCGCGCCATGACCACGACGTGCGTCGCGCCAGCCTTGGCCATCATTTCCGCTTCGAGGTACCCGCCATCCATCGTCTTCAGATCGGCGACAATCGGGTGATTCGGAAACTCCTGCCGCAGTGCCCGCACACCGTGCAGACCCTCCGCCAGGATCAGCGGTGTGCCAGCTTCAAGCCAGTCGACACCGGCCTCGACGGCAATTCGTGCCGTTTCGAGAGCTTCCTTGATATCGGTTAAATCGAGAGATATTTGTACGATCGGTTTCATTATTATTTCAACTCACGAATTTTGATGTTGCGATACCAGACCTCATCGCCATGATCCTGAAGCAGGATATGGCCCTGCCTGGCTTCGCCGAACCCTTTGGTTGTTTTGAATTTGCTCTCCGCGAGGTGCTTGCGATACTCCTCGCTCGAGCGGTCGAATTCGACCACCTTGGCTCCGTTGAGCCAGTGTTCGATCTTGTCGCCCCGGACGACGATCCGCGTCTGGTTGAATTCACCGACCGGGCGGACTTTTTTGACCGATCCTGGTGGAATCAGGTCATAGAGTGCCCCGGAGGTGCGATTTCCGGCGATTCCCATTTTGGCATCCGGGTGATTCTCGTCGTCAAGAACCTGATACTCGAAACTGATTGCCCCGCGGCCGGTTGGGGGCAGGCTTTCACTGACCAGATACTTGATCCCACTATTGCCACCCTTCGAAATCTTCCATTCAATGGCGAGTTCAAAGCTCCCGAACTGATCGATCGTGATCAGGTCGCCGCCGGGGCGTTCCGGCGTCCCCCGTCCGGGCGCTTTTCTCAGCAATCCACCCTCCGCCATCCAACCCGAGGGAATCTGGCCTGAAGGAATCTGGCCACTGTGGAAACCACGCCAGCCGGTCAATGTCGCACCATCAAAGAGAAGTCGCCATCCGGCCGATTTTTCGGCTCGTGAAAGGGTGTTCGGCGACACGGTCTGGGCGCCGGTGCCGGTGATCACTGCCATTGCCACGGTCAGAAATAATGCCGCAAAAAGTGCCTTATTTTTCATTCCTGGTCCTCGAATCGAGAGTATGTAGAGCCTGACAGCTGGTGTTCGTGCCAGACAGGTTCGTCGCACGAGCTTAATTGCGAATTCAGCGGTGACATTATACGCACGACATCTCTATTACCGCAAAACTTCACGGGATCATCATCGCCGCACCGCAAAATAGTTGAGACTATTTTGCGGTGGCCGACGTCTAAACCAGCGAGAGTATCGAATCTTCGATACTAATTGAACCAGTGGAGGAGTTAATAATGGAAAGAAAGCTGACAACTGCCGTGGTGACGGCACTGTTGATGTTTGCGGGTCTGGTCTCTGTTGCCAGTGCCCAGACAGAGGTGAAGACGTTTGCTGGGAACTGGGTCCTCGATAAGTCGAAGAGCGAGCTGCCACCGATGATGCAGAACCTCGAATCGTTGACAATGGTCGTCACGCAGGACGCCGCCCAGATCACGCGCGAGATCAAGCTCCCCGCCGGCGCCATGTCGGGTCCCGGAGGTGGGCAGGGAGGTGGACGTGGCGGAAGAATGATGGGCGGTGGACAGCCGGCGACCTTCAAACTCGATGGCTCAGAGAGTGTTGTCGAGGGGCCACGCGGGAAGACGACGCACAAGGTCAAACTGGTTAATGACGGAAAGGTTCTCGAGGTCTCTTCCGTTATGACCGTTGATTTTCAGGGCGAGACACGGACCATTCCTTCGAGCGAGCGCTGGGAGCTGATCGAGGGCGGAGCGGCTCTGAAGGTCTGGCAGAAGCGCGAGACTCCGAATGGCGCGATGGAGTCGACCATGGTCTATCGTCGTAACTAATTGGGTAACTAATTGGGCAGCTAATGGTGCCGCAGGTCGGGCTCAACCGGGAGCTGGTCGTAATCGGCCAGCTCCCGTGCCGTTTTACGGTATGCCGGTTTGCGTTATGGTTCAGGCTTCGGCTTACTTTAATTGCTTGACGATCTGCTGCATCTGCCTGAACTCCGTTGTTCCGGCGGGGCAGAGTTCGAAGAGTGCCATCTCGATCGATGAGATGATTGCACCGGCGCGACCGAGTCGATCGATCGCCACTTCACGATTGTGCGGCAGGCGGCTGCCAATCGCATCGGT
>JBEIMN010000049.1:0-10000 GCA_040378705.1 Acidobacteriota bacterium | reverse complement strand
CCTGAGTGAGAACCCAGTCGGGCTGCTCGGTGCGAATGACGCTGTCGAGCCGCTGCATGGCGGTCGCGGTCAGGGCGGCGAGTGACTGATTGGGCTGCATCAGGTCAAGGTCGTAATCAGGCACTATCTCGAAGAGCGATAGAACCTGGTCGAGCATCTGGCGGTGCTGCGCTGTAACGCAGACGACGCTGGTCAGGTGTGGATGGCCGGTGCGGAGCGCCTTGACGACAGGTGCCATCTTGATCGCTTCAGGCCGGGTGCCGAAAATTGAGAGAATCTTCATAAGGGTTAGTATATAAGCCGACCGGTCGATTCGTCCATCTGTCCCAGAACAGTCTGGTCAGGAAGGGGGACGCAGGGCGATTTGCGTCTATTTTGGCGATATTCGCACGGGCCGATCGGGCTGATAGGACTGGCCCGCTCGATTATTTCAGGGTTGTAGACGCGCAGACTGATCCTGTTATAGTATTATCCCAATCAGTGTTTTTCGCGGCTCCTGGGAAGAGGCCGGAAAGCTGAAAGGTATGAGATCCGGATACTTTTGCACAGGCATCGACCCCGGTATCGATACTGGTATTGGTATTAACTAAACACAGGTATCGATATTGTCATTAGCCCCTGGCAAAGAGAGTTTCGGAAATTTATCAAGCGATACAGCCTGTAACGGAGGAATTCGATGGTGAACTGCCCGGTATGTCGTAGTCAGAATATGGAGACGGCAAAGTTTTGTGGAAGTTGTGGTCAGCCATTTTCACGCCAGCCTGAGCCGGTTTCAACCGTTGTCAACTGTGCGCAGGGCCACATTTACAGTGCTGTCTACAACCACTGTCCATATTGCCCGCAGCCGCAGATGATGCCGGTGGCTGAAACGATCAAGGATACCGCAACCGCGTTTGAATTGAAGGTTTCGCGAGAGAGAACGGGATCGCGTGAGTTGATCACGAGATTCGGTGACGAAGAGTCGATAATTGCCGAAGGTGCGGGGGCAATCGTCGAGGCGGTTCAGGGCCAACTGGAGCAGAGGAATCAGTTTGATCAGAGAAGAGCACCGTCGGCGACCCTGCCGCCGGTTTCAACGATCATGAATGGAGATGCTGGAGTCAACACAATGGCGAATGGACATTCGAACAACAATCCAATAAGTCAACGGCTGGCGAGTGTCAATTCGCGGACGTTATCGGGATATGACGAGACGGGTCGACCGACTCCCCCGGATCCAGATCCGCAGAATGGCAACGGAATTGGCCAGCCTGGTGCACCTGTGCGGGGCGGGCAGACTGGACGGCTGAACCTGAGCGATCCAGCGATGCGGCCGGCAGCACCGGTACCACCTTCCCACCCGGCATCCCACCCGGCCCCCTTTGCCAGCCCGAACGATGGAGTATCAACCGACGGTGCTGACCGGCGAACGATTGTCGTTCCCGAGCAGGTTGGAAGCGGGCGGACCTCGCGGGGCAAGATTGTCGGGTGGCTGATCAGCTATACGACAAATCCGGATGGCGAGGATTTCCGGATCTATGCCGGCCATAACCGTATCGGGGCCAATCCGGTCTGCGACATTGTGATCAGTGACGAAACGGTCAGTGGATCACACGCGATACTGGTCTACCGTGAAGGCCGCTGCCTGATCAAGGACGACCTCTCGCGGAATGGTACGTTTGTCAATGGCCGTGAGATCACTGAAGCCCACCCGCTTCAGAACTATGATCAGGTCCGCCTTGGAAACACCTATCTGACATTCATTTCCGCCCTGAGGATATGATTTGAGTGCAGAGTTGCCACGCGCAAGGTTCAGCCGGAAGATTTCGGGCCGTAATGTGGGCGTGAACTGCCGGAGTGAATGGCGCGTGAGCGATAGAGATCAAAATGCGATTGCCGGTGACGATTGCGTACCGAACAGATACGGGGCGGGATCGGAAAGAAAATCAGGACTGTATCAGTTACATCTGTGATGAGAGGCAGAGTGTACATCTGTTGATTGTTGCTGACGGAGTGGGTGGTGCGGTCTGTGGGCACATTGCGAGCCAGTTGGCAGTGCAGACGATCCGGCAGAGTTTCTTTGCCTCGGAGCATCTGACAGTAAGTCCGGTGGTTGGGATGGGCGAGCGCCTTGCCTATGCGATTGTCGAAGCTAATCGGATGATCCTCCATCGCGGGCGGCGTGACCGCCACTGCAGAGGGATGGGGTCGACGTGTGCGGTGCTGGTGCTTCACAACGAGCAGGCCTTCATCGCGCATGCTGGTGACAGCCGGGTGTATCTGATTCGTGACGACCGGATTGTCCAGTTGACGCGCGATCATTCGCGGGTGCAGCGGATGCTGGATGACGGATTGATCACGGAGGATGAGGCGGTGAATCATCCTGACCGGAACCACCTCGAGCGGGCGCTGGGGTTGCGGGAGGAGGTGCAGGTTGATTTACGACCGGTGCCATTGCCGATCGAGGAGAATGACCGATTACTGATCTGCACGGATGGTCTGACGAGCCTGGTCTGGGATATGGAGATATTTGCGGTGGTCAGAGGGATGGCGCCGGATGATGCCTGTGAGAAGCTGATTGCGATGGCAAATGAGCGGGGGGGTTATGACAACATCAGCGTTGGGATAGCCCTGATTGGGGCGGGTGCCGGGGTCGGTGTATGGGTGGCTGGATGAGAACATGGCTGGTGGCAACGACGAATCGCGGTAAGGTGCGGGAGATGACGGCGCAGTTGGCCGGGCTTGGATTGGAGTTGAAGTCTCTCGGAGATCTGGATCCGATTCCTCCAGTGATCGAGGAGACGGGAATAACCTTTCGTGAGAACGCCTTGCTGAAGGCCGATCATTACCATGCGATGACCGGATTGACGACGCTGTCGGACGATTCGGGGCTCGAGGTGGCGGCGCTTGGCGGACGGCCGGGAGTCTTTTCGGCGCGGTATGGTGGAGTGGGATTGAGTGATGAGAAGCGGAATGAGTTATTGCTGGCGGAGCTGAGTGGGACGCCGGAGGGGGCTCGGGCGGCGGCATTCGTCTGTGTGCTGGCATTGGTTGGAACGGGGCTCCGGCAGACATTCGAGGGAATTTGCAGGGGGACGATCGCGTTTGAGCCGCGGGGTGCGGGCGGTTTTGGGTACGATCCGATCTTTCTCGATCCGGGAACAGAGCGCTCGTACGCTGAGCTATCCCTGATCGAGAAGACGGAACGGAGCCACCGTGGGCAGGCGATGGCCAGATTGCGGGAATATATGATGGCGAGCACCATCATCGACTAACTCAGAAGGTTATAGGGCGACAGCGTGAACGAGGGTCTTGAGTTCGCGACCAAATTTGACATCGATCTTGCCAAAGCGAACCTCTGTAACGACACCGACACCGAATTTGGGATGGTCGACGCGATCACCGAGTGCGAACTTATGCTGCATGGAGTAGGAGCGAAGCGGCCCGACGGAATCCGGATCGGAGGAGGAGTCTTTTTTCGAAGAGCGGGTTGAGGTGCGGGTCGAAGCGGCCTTTGGCTGTCGGTCGCGATAAATATGGTTACTCTGGCAGGTACGGCACTGAACGCGTTCAACGCCCCCCTCTGAACTGAGAGCGGCAATTACGTGTTCACGAGTGTCCTTGCATTTACCGCAGTAGGCTTCGATATCTCCGCCAAGTTGTGGTTTGATAATGATTCCGAGCGCGTTGGTCTTCATAATTGATTCTTATCCAGGTTAAACCTTTTTCTTCTCACTCAATGTTGTCACTCAAAATTGTCAGTGGTACCCATTGTAAACGCTTATCTCAATCCTGACCAGTATGGGGCATCGATTAAGGCAACAAATCGGGGAAATGGGAGCTGACAGCGGCTTTTTATTTGCAGCAATAGCGCCAATGCGACATCGGACTTTTAATTTCGCATATCGCCCCCAGTAGCCCGGCAGCCAATTGAACGACGATTGATGAGAGGTTGAGGAGAAGGACCGGAGTCTCGCGGAATGGTAAGACAAGTTTCAGGATTGCTGATGGCACTGGCACTCGTGGTTGGTGTTGGATTTTTAACGGATCTCCGTGGGCAGGAGCGTGCCTTTACAATTCAGGTAGCCTCGGTGCCGACCCCGGAAGAGGCGCGTCTGAGGTTGGAAGAGTTGAGGAAGCGTGGCATTGCAGGCTATGCGGTTCTGGTCGATATTCCGGGGATCGGTCGACGCTACCGCATCCGGTATGGACGTTTCAGGACTGCGGTTTTGGCAAAGGCGGCGGCGGAGCGTGAGGTTGGTCGCGGCGCCTTCACTGACTTCATTGTATCGCGGGAGGAGGCGGCGGCGAGTGGGGTAAAAGCCAAACAGGCTCAAACTGTGCGCCAGCCAGACCCACTACCCAAGCCTGCAGGCAAGGTCACCGAGACGCCGGCGGTGATGCCAGCAGCTAAGCTGGCAGTTAAGCTGGCGAAAGTCATCGAAGGCGTGAAGCCGCCAGTAACTCCGCCAGTAACTCCTGCAGTAACTCCGCCGGCAACTCTGCCGGCAACTCTGCCAGTCAAGCCGACACCAAATCCAGTTGAAAAGCCACCGGGTAGTGAAGTGCCACCGGCAGTGCCGGCTCCCAAAGCACCGAACGTCCCGAACACACCAAAAGCACCTGAACTGGCAAGACCGATGGAGCGTGGACCAGCGCGCAAGCTGCCGGAGATGACGGTGATCAGGGGCCGTTGGGAGATGATCGATCCGCGGACGCTGCCTGAGGCGAGATGGAGGAGCCTCCACTTCATCGACTCGCTGACGGGATGGATTGGCGGTGATGGCGGCCAGCTCTACCGAACGAGTGATGGAGGGCGGAGTTGGCGACCGGTGGTCAGTGGCGCGGTGGGTACGATCATGGGGATAACCTTTCCGGATTGGAACCGTGGGTGGGTTCTGGCGCGCGCGGGCGGAACGGAGGGAGCGACCGTGCTCCACGTGACCAGGAATGGGGGGCGCACGTGGAAGAGGGTCGAGCTGCCCGGAGTTGCCCGAGTTTACAGGGTCGATGGAATGCAGGGGTGGGCAATTGGCGATGATTCATTACTGATGCGGACGGTCGATGGTGGTGAGACGTGGAGCAGAAGTTCGGCGATTCCCGCGACGTTGTCCGGGAGTCGGATCGATTTTGAAGATCTTGTCATGTCGACATCTGGGATAGGCGGGATGGGCTGGATTATCGGCAACATTCGGGCGGAGAATCGGCACCGAATCGGTGGAGTCTGGAAAACAGTGGATGGTGGACGAAGCTGGAAGGAGTTGGCGCTTCCCAGTGAGCTGCTGGATCGGCAAGGGCAAGGCTCAGCAGGTGGCCCGGCAGGCAAATTATTGAGCGTTCGTTTCTTTTCGACCAGTGCCGGGGTGATAACGGGTGAACTGGGCGAACCGGCAGGTGGAGGGGGACGCAGTTGGTTCACGCTGGAGACAGCGGATGGGGGACAGAGCTGGAAGCTGGCGGTCCAGTCGGGACGTGAGCTCGAGCGGGCGAGCTTCTCCCCTGCCCTGGTGAATACGGCGACAACGGATAGCGCCGGTAATTCGGGACCGGCTGGGTTCAATGGCCAACATGCATGGACCTGGACCTCGACGATTGAGGCGGATGAAACTGGGGGAGCGACCCATATCGAGACCCATCTGATCGTGACCAGGGATGGAGGTCGGACGTGGACCGAAGAG
This sequence comes from Acidobacteriota bacterium, assembly GCA_040378705.1. GTDB lineage: Bacteria > Acidobacteriota > Blastocatellia > RBC074 > RBC074 > CAIOZW01. The sequence goes on along the minus strand of JBEIMN010000049.1, from coordinate 4,343 downwards.
TTGAAGCTGATTGGGCGCCACAATCTGATCGGATACATTCCAGGAGCCAATCGCGGCTGGGTGATCACCGAGCGTGGACTGGTGATCACGAGTCGGGAGTAAGCAGAGCAGATCAGCGTTTTGAGAGACCGATCACCAGTTCGACGAGGATCAGAATAATGATGATAAGTTCGAGAACCTGGCTCTGGGCGACCTGGATGCGATCGGTCAACATCTCGTAAAGATCATTGATGATCTCGAGCTTGCGGGAGATGATGAGATTCCACTCGTGGAGGTAGAAGCGGCGCGCAGCGGCGCTGTGAAGTCGGGCGAGGTAGAGATCGCCAATCAGTTTGAGTGAATTGTCGACTCTTTCGTTGAGAAGAAGAAATTCCGATTTGAGTTCGGCCAGTTCTTCGATCTGTTTCTGGTATGGAGCGCGGAACGGAAGCAGGCCAAAACGGATTGGTGGCGGCAATGGAGCGTGGCTGAGAAGGCGGCGGTCGAGTTGAGAATCGACAAAGCGGGCCTCGAGCAGCTCGACATTCAGAAATTCGAGGACGTTCGCGGAGTCCTCGTAATCGGGATCATAGAGGATCGACGCATTCCAATCGATGAGGGCAAGGTCATTTTCGTAATAACTGACAGATTGGCTTAGCGCCTCTTCCTGCTGGGTTCGGCTAAGCGGCTGAACTTCGAAGCGGAGTGTCTGGGCGAGGGCGGGATGATAGCGTTTGAGCAGGTCCTCGCCGCCCGGGTTCTCATCGAGCCGCTCGATGATGAAGAGGTAATAGTCCTCGACAAGTGAATCGAGTCGTGGTCGGAGGATAGCCGGGGCAAGGTTGGCAAGCAGCCCGGTGACAAGGCCGCGAGCGTGGCTTTCGAGGTCGAGTTGGTGCAGTTTGTGACTAAGCGCCGGAAGATCCTCGATTGAGAGATCGTCCCTTTCATCGAGTGTCCAGTGATAGGCGAGGCTCAGCGCGCCAAAATCGAAGACGGTTGCGCGAATCGATCCGGGACTCTCAAAAATATGCGACTGATGGAGGTTATCGATTGGCCCGAGAGAGAGTATCTGTGGTGGAACGGTATATTGAAGGTAGGGTGGTGTCTGCTTTTTGCGCGAAATTGGCGGGACCGGAGTCACCGCGGCAATCTTTTGGAGCAGATCGAGCTTGACCTCATATCCGATATCGAAAGCGAAACAGGCTCTTATTTGTCCCTGAACAATCTTCACTGCGCCCCCCTGTCAGTTTCCTGAACCAACCCTGCATCTGGAATTGCCAGTATATTTGAACAAACCACATCCTACCACCGAGTGCCGGAAAGGAGTATACTCCGGTTGCAGTACATCTTTATCGAGGAGAGACGAAGTGCGCGAGAGACGAACAGAGTCAGATTGGATGAGGAAGGTCGGGACTATGCCTGGTGTCGTGTTGCTTGTGCTGTCTGTTATGTGTGGAAGCGCTGAAATGGTGCTGGCACAGCGAGCCGATCTGGCCGACCCACGGAGCCGGCTTATTGGGCAGGAGCTGCTCAAAAAAGTTGTTACGGCGCGGGGAGGTGCGGCATATACCGGTATCAGGACGATCATTGCTTCCGGCCAGTTCACACCTTTTGACAAGGGACTTTCCGGTAATCCATCCGTCTTCACCAACTATGTTGCCTATCCCGATCGGGAGCGGGTCGAATTTGGCAAGGGGAAGAAGAAAGATCGTCGAATCCAGGTCAACACGGGGCGATCGGGCTGGGTATATGACGGCGATGCCCAGACGATCAAGGATCAGACCGCGAAGCAGATCGAGGACTACCTGGAGGGTTTCGATTTCGACCTCGACCGGATTCTGCGGGACAGTCGAAGTTGGGGTTCGGACGATGCCGGGCTCAGGATCCGTTTTTATGGGCGGGAAGAACTCCGGCCGGGTGAGCGTGCCGACGTCGTTTTGATCGAACCGGGACCAGGACGACAGATTCTGATCTGGATCGACCGAAAGACCAGCCTGCCGATCTCTGTCACCTATGAGAAGAGTGGTGCGGCGGGTTTGAGCCGTCAGGAGATCCGCTTCCATCAATACATCGACTATGATGGAGTGGTCTTTCCCAATATCGTCGACTATTACCGGGATGGAGTTCAGGAGAGCCGGGTAAACTACCAGTCGATCAGGTTGAATACGGTGGTAAGTGAGGGGCTCTTCGTCAAGCCGGCGACCATAAAGGATGTGAAATAGAATGGCGACCAGCCTTAAGTGGGAGTAACATTTGGCGAACTTTCAGCTGCCGGCGGTCGTTATGATCACCGTATGAGCCTGATGAGTTTGTGGCCCGGTTGATGGGATCCACTCAAGTGGTCAGGGATCAGGGGGATAAGAGTTGTGGGAGCTGACGTTTCATTAATCAAATCTGATGGGGATATGGTGAGACGATGCCGGGCCGGAGATAGTCTTGCCTGGGAGGAGATCGTCCACAGCTTCTCGCGGCGTGTCTACAATCTGGCCTATCGTTTTACCGGACGGCACGAGCAGGCGGAAGACCTGACGCAGGAGGTATTCGTCCGAGTCTATCGTTCACTTGATCAGTATGATCCGCAGGCGGGTGATCTTGCCAACTGGCTGATGCGATTGGCGAGAAATCTGGTGATTGACGATTATCGGCGCCGGACAAGAACGCCGGCCGACCTTGGTGATGACATCGGGCAGCACGAGTACAGGCTTGAAAGCCATCAGGATCTGCCTGACCGCGGTGTTGAACGGTCTGAGCGGGCACAGCAGGTTCATGCGGCGATTGCGCGGCTGTCGCCTGATCTGAGAGAGTGCGTCGTACTGCGGGACATCGAGGAGCTGACCTATCAGGAGATTGTCGACATCCTGAAGATTCCGGTGGGGACGGTCAAATCGCGGATCAACCGTGGTCGGATCGAGCTGGCGCGGATTATGCGCCGGATGAGGATTGTCGATGGCGAGTAGTCGACGGTGGCTGTTTTCAAATTCGGCTGGGTGATTGCAACGATGATGGAGTGCGTTACATTTCAGGATCTGATGACCGACTACCTCGAAGGTGAATTGGATGGGCGTCGGAGGGCGGAGTGTGCGGCGCATCGGCTGGTCTGCCGTGAGTGCCGGGGTCTTTTCGAGGATGTGCAGGCGACGGTCGTTGCCTTGCGGACAATTGGAGGCGAGCGCGGCCTTCAGCCAGCGGAGTTACCGGATCGAATACTTGCCGCCACAACGGCAGGAGAGATGAATGGGTGTCGGGAGTTCGACCGTTTACTTGCGGAGTATTTTGACGGGGTGATCCTGGCCCAGACCTATCAGACATTTCAGCATCATTTCATTGTTTGTGCCAATTGTCGGCGGCTCATTTCCGGAATCGAGGAGGCGATCGCCCTCTGTCACGAGATCCGGGAAGAGCGAATCGAGATGGCACCGTCCCTTCCAGGGCGAATTGTCGAGGTCATGGTGGGCGAGGTTGGAGAGGCACGGGCAACGGTGGCTATCGCGGAGTCAGCCTCGTCCTGGTTTGACCAGATGATCGCAATGGGAGATCGAGTCTGGCACCGCTATTTGCCGACAATTGACAATGGACGGGTAACGGCGGGCGTCCTGATCCTGGCCGCGAGCGGGTTGCTGGTACTCTCACGGTTCGGAAGCTTTCAGGGGATGGCGGACCGTGCCAGTTCGCAGGCAGACCAGATTGTTGGAACCAGCCACGAAAGATTCAACCGAACCGGACTCACGGCGATGGCGACAAAGGTTGTAAGAGGGAACATGGAGCGGCTCTCACGGGAGATGAATACTATTTTCTTTACCGGGGAGCTTTTTGAGCTAACCGGGCCCGGTCAGAATTCAGCGAACAAGTCGATTAAAAATGGCAGAAATGGCAGAAATGGCAGAAATGCCAGAAATAGCAGAAATAGTAAGCTGGAGCAGGCGGGAGAGAGTAGTGCGGTAATAGAAGAGACAGAGGCACACCGGCCCCGTGCAGAGTCCGAGCGGGGTCAGCGGCGATGAACTGCGGCTTCCATCCAGATCAACGATCGGTTGTCAGTTGTCAGTCATGCCGACGACCTCTCTGCGGGGCGTGTGATCACCGGATCAAGGGGATCCCCTACTGTCAGGAGTGCATCGTTAGCGGAATCGAACTGCTTCGCCATCAGTCATCGATTGGGCACGTCGCGACAATACCAGATGTGAGTCCGGGAGTGAGAACGCGACGGTCGGTCGTGATCGCGTTCATCTTCAGCCTCTTTCCAGGGCTTGGCGCGATCTATAATGGCCAGAACGTCAAGGCAATGCTCCACTTCGTTCTGATAGCCGGATGCTGGACGCTGGCGGATATCTTCAGTGAGTCACTTGGAGCAATATTCTTCT
>JBEIMN010000048.1:0-11250 GCA_040378705.1 Acidobacteriota bacterium | reverse complement strand
GTCAATGGAACTTTCCGGGTTCTGCTCGCAGCGCGTGATTCCGGAGTTCGGCGTGTCGTCTATGCCGCCTCGAGTTCGGCATATGGCGAGATCGGAACATCCGCCAAGGTCGAGGATCAGCAGCCGTGTCCGCTCTCGCCATATGCCGTCGCGAAGCTCGTTGGCGAATACTATTGCCAGGTCTTCACGCGCGTCTACGGACTTGAAACAGTTGCCCTCCGCTATTTCAATGTTTTTGGTCCGCGCCAGGATCCGTCTTCACCCTATTCCGGCGTTATCTCCAAATTTGTGACCTCACTGCTCACAGGGCAGACACCGGTCATTTACGGTGATGGAGAGCAGTCACGCGACTTTACCTATGTTGCAAATGTCGTTGACGCCAACCTTCGCGCCGCTGAATCGGCGGCGGCGGTCGGCCACGTCATCAATGTTGGGACTGCCGGCCGGACGACGCTCAACGGACTGCTGGCGGAGCTCCAGCAGATCATTGGGACGGCGCTGATCGCGGAGCATGCAGAGCCACGTGCCGGCGATATTCGCCACTCGCTCGCCGACTTGACACAGGCCGCCGCGCTTCTCGGCTATCATCCGGCGGTCGGTCTGGCCGAAGGGCTTCGCGAGACGGTTGAGTGGTACCGCGCGTCAGCGGGATGATAAGGTCAGAAGCCGGGCCGGAGCGGGGCCGTTAGTCGCGATCGAGCCGCTTGCGCAGACCGATCACGATCGGTTCGTATCCCTGTTCGTCCCAGAACCGGAGGGCGACGATGTTGGCCTGAAGAACGTGGATGCTGGAAGATGTCATCCCTTCTCCGCGCAGCCAGTTTTCGGCCGTCGCGAGCAGTCGCCCACCGGTCCCCGTGCGCCGCTCCGATTCGGCGACGAAGATCCCGGGGATCAGTCCACCGATGGCGCTGACATTGGGTCGCGGACGCCTTGTTATGGCATCGATCAACTGCCGGCCAGCCGCGCGAAGCCCGCCACGCCAGCCGGTTCCGCCGGTTCCCGCGCGGTGGATGATGGCTTTGACATAGCCGACCACTTCACCATTCCGTTCGGCAACAAAGAATTTTGTCGCCGGCTGTGCCATCTGCTTCTGAATCTCCGCCTCGCTGCCTGCCCACGGAGTCTGTTCACCCATCTCTGAATGGAGCGCGTGCTCAAATTGCAGAAGTTGCCGCGCCAGCCGGCCAATAGCCTGACAATCGGCCGTCCCGGCGGCCCTGATCACGACCTCCCGCTTCACCTCGTTACTCTCGCTCTTCTCCGCCACTCCTCACTACTCCTTTTGAACTCCTGATGGTGCGATCCGACGGTCTGAGGCCGGTTCAGGTTGACCGTCACCGAAAGCATACGCGATACTTTTTCTTTCCTGAATCGGAATCGATTTACGGACCAACTTCTGAACCCATTATCGACGGAGCGGGGAAGATTACCATGAGTTTGTTGTCACAGTCCGAAGTCTACGATCAGATCGTGCTGGCCCAGTCAGAGAAGCAAAAGATTGCGATCGCGACGATCGTGACGGCCAGCGGTTCAACTCCACAGCGAACCGGTGCGAAACTGCTCGTCTTCGAGGATGGTCGGATGCTGGGAACGGTCGGCGGTGGTTGCGTCGAGGCAGATGTCTGGGCGGAGGCCCGTGAGGCACTCATCGACGATCGGCCACGCCTCTGTCAGTTCACGCTTCGCGACAATCCTGATGTGCCACCGGATGAAGAGGGAATGATCTGCGGTGGTGAGATGGAGGTTCTGATCGAGATCTGGGGGCCGCAATGCAATTGACCGCGACGATGATCGCTTCGATACTCGGGCAGACCTGCGCCGAGGGGCGTTCAGCCTGCCTTGTGACCATCCTCCCGACTCCGCCGACGCCCAGTCAGGCCACCCCGACTGGCACCCCGACCAGAAGACTGATCGTTGAAGCTGACGCCCTGGACCAGCACGGCGATCCGATCCGGCACGGTACTCTCGGCGATCAGGAACTCGATCGACTTGCGGGCGATCACGCCCGACTCCTCATCGCTGATGAGCGCACTGAGATCGCCGTCGCCCGACCACGCGATATCGTCTCGAATCCAGCAATCACCATCCCCGCCGAGAGTTCAGATTACAGACTTCTTTTCGAGATCTCCCGCCCGCCACTCGAATTGGTTATCTGCGGAGGTGGACACGTCGGACAGGCGGTCGCAAGAGCGGCCCGACTGCTCGGTTTCAGAATCACCGTCATTGATGACCGCGTCGAGTTTGCTTCCCGGGAGAAGTTTCCCGATTCCGAGATTAAATTGATCGCTGATGACTTTATCGCCGCGCTCCGCTCTATTAATCTCACTCCGGCAACCCACATCGTCATCGTTACCCGTGGTCACCGCCACGACGAGATCTGCCTCCGTGAGGTTGTTGATCGCCCCGTCCGCTACCTCGGGATGATCGGCAGCCGCCGTCGAACGACGACCATCCGTCAGCATCTGCGGCGTGATGGCGTCGATCCGCTCCTCCTTCATCGCATACACGCCCCGATCGGACTCGATATCGGCGCTCTCACCCCGGAAGAGATCGCTATCGCCATCCTCGCTGAAATCATACTAGTCCGTCGTGGCGGCACCGGCTTGCCCAAGAGCGCCGATGGCCCGATGACCAAAGCCCGCTGAGCACAGAAGAAAAGAGTGGAATAAAATCAGCATTTGCCCGAACCCGTCTGACTGGCGATTGGCCAGCCAATGGCTCAAAAGGCGCAAACTTAGCCGTAATTCCTACTGGTAAGGTTACGATCTTTCGTATAATATCGAGTTGGTTTACTTCGCGGGCGTGACGGGTAGTCTACTGTCTCCTCCGGTCATCCGGACCTGTCGGGTAAACCTCCAGGCCAGGGCTGGATTGTGGAAGACGACCGTAAAACATCGGCGTTGACCGTAATCGTCGATCCGGGCCGCGGAAAATTGCTCCGAAGCGAAAATAATTGACAAAATAAATTAATTTAGAGAGGTGGTTAGGGACTGATCATGGATAACAGCGCGCTGAATTCGCAAAACGTACAGGATGCCTTTTTGAACAATCTTCGAAAGGATCGCGTCAATATCACGATCTATCTGATGGGGGGAGTCAAGCTGACCGGCAAGATCCGCAGCTTCGACAAGTTTTCAGTTGTTCTGGAATCGGGAAACCTCGAGCAGTTGATCTTCAAGCACGCGATCTCGACGATCTCTGTGCCGCGAGGGAGTATTCACCATTCCCGGCCGGAACCGGCTCTTCACCAGGCTCCGCCGTCGGCTGCGGCTCCTTCCACTTCCGTGCCGCCTGCCACGGGATCGACCACTCCTGCCACCGGCACCAATTGAGCAGTCTATCTCCAGTGGCTACTATTCACTGGCCACCGGACTCCACTGGGGGGGGGGCGGCCATCCACTAAAAAGAAAAGCTTCAGGCAGATCCTGTCTGAAGCTTTTCTTATCGGCGCGAGAGTCTTCTCTTACGCCATCAACCGCGAGCTATTCTTAACCAGATGCAAGCCGGCAAACTGATCACTTTTGAGGGAATTGACGGGAGCGGAAAGACGACCCAGCTCCGCCGACTCGAGGAGTATCTGACCCGAGCCGGGTACCGTGTCGTTACGACGCGCGAACCTGGAGGCACTCCGCTTGGCCTGAAGATTCGCGCCGCACTGCTTGACGGAGAGAACGGATCGGTCGATCCACTTGCCGAACTGCTGCTCTATGCCGCCGATCGTGCTCAGCACGTCCGTCAACTGGTTCTGCCGGCGATCGATGACGGCAAAATCGTCCTCTGTGACCGCTTCTTCGATGCGACCATCGCCTATCAGGGATACGGGCGCGGCTTTTCACTCGACATGATTCGCCAGCTCAATCTCCTGGCGACGGGTGGGCTGACTCCGCATCTGACGCTTGTTTACGACCTCGATGTCGAGAGCGGATTTGCCCGAACGCGGACCCGCGAGGTCGTGGGTAGTGGCTCGAACGAAGGCTCCCCCGACCGACTCGATCGCGAGCCGCTCGATTTTCACCGACGAGTTCGCGAGGGCTATCTCTCGCTCGTCCGCGAGAACGATTCGCGATTTAGCATCATCCCGGCCGATGGCCTGGTCGATGATGTCTTCAAAGAGACACTTCGCCACGCCAGAGCCGTGATCGAAAACTGAAGATTGCCAGCATGTCTTTCGCTACCCTTGCCGGGAATGAACGAAATAAGCAGATACTCCGACGTTTGCTGCAGCGCGGTGACGGTCAGCTTGGCCGGACACTGATCTTTGCCGGCCCGGATGGCATCGGCAAGCGCCTCTTCGCCCTGACCCTCGCCAAGGTGGCCAACTGCCAGTCCTTACCCGCCAGCGGTCCGCTCGACAGTTGTGACCGTTGCCAGACCTGCCGCCGCATCGACGAGGGGACCCACGGTGACGTGATGACGATCGTTCCCGATGGTCAGTTCATCAAGATCGCCCAGACACGCGCCCTTAATGACCAGATATTCTACATGCCACGCGAGGGCCGGCAGCGGTTCTTCCTGATCGACGATGCCGATCGACTCCGTGAAGAGGCCGCCAATTCGCTCCTCAAGACACTTGAAGAGCCACCGCCGACCTCGACCATCATCCTGATTACCTCCCGGCCCGACGCGCTGCTCTGGACCATTCGCTCCCGTGCCCAGCGCATCGGATTCGCTCCGTTGACCATCGACGAGATGCAGGCCTTCCTCGACGCTGGCTATCCACGTCCCGCCGGTGAAAACGGACTCATCGCCAGGATCTCCGGTGGTCGGATCGGCAAGGCACTCGGCGTCGACCTCTCCGTCTATCGTCAGGAACGGAGAATACTTCTTGAACTGCTCGAGCTGCTGGCCGGAAGTCGATCGCGCTACCGCATAATGAAGGCGGCAGAGTATATCGCCAAAAAAGAGCGCGAAGATTTTGAGCAGACACTCGAGTCGATCAATGGCCTGCTCCGCGATGTCACGCTGCTTGCCGCCGGCGCAGGGACAGCCGGTGTCGTCAATATCGATCTGGTCGACAAACTCGAAGATCTCGCGGTTCGGATTACCATTCCACGCCTTATCTTGTGGGTTGAGCGTTTCAGCGAACTCCGCCGTCAGCTCCGCGTCAACGTCAATCGCCAGGTGGCGACCGAGGCGGTTCTCCTGAATCTGGCCTGAATCTGGCTCCCGATTGGCCCTCCGCAACTGGCACTGCCGGATGTTGTGGGCAAGGGGCGCTGGCAAGTTGCGCCCGGCGTGCTTGACAGTTGCCGGATGGACATCTATGCTGTCACTTTTGTGTGGGATTCATTTTTCCCGCATGCGAAATTGTACTTATGTTTGAAGCCCTATCAGACAAACTAAAGAAAGTCGTCAAGGATCTCCGCGGGGAGAGTCGCCTGACGCCGGAGCATATCGATCTCGCCATGCGTGAGATCCGTATCGCACTGCTCGAGGCCGATGTCAATTTCAAGGTTGTCCGAAGCTTCATCGAGCGGGTCAGGGAGCGCGCGGTCGGGCAGGAGGTTCTTCACGATCTCTCTCCCGGGCAGCAGGTGATCAAGATCGTCTACGACGAAATGGTCGAGATGCTCGGCGGAACGTCGAGCCGGCTTCTCTTCACCTCGCGCCGTCCGAACGCGGTCATGATCGTTGGTCTCCAGGGCTCTGGTAAGACCACCTCGACCGGCAAGCTCTCCCGCTGGCTCCAGAAGAACCAGGAGCGCAATCCGCTCCTGCTCTCGGTCGACGTCTATCGCCCGGCTGCGCGCCAGCAGTTGGCGGTGATCGGTAAGGCGCTCAATATTCCGGTCTTTGAGGGGGAGGGGATCGATGATCCGCTCGCGCTATGTCGTGCTGCGCGGCTCCATTGTGAGCAGGTCGGCTTCGATACCCTCATGATCGATACGGCCGGCCGTCTTCATATTGATGAAGCACTCATGGAAGAGCTGCAGATCATCAAGAAAGAGATGCAGCCGACCGAGACACTCTTCGTTGCCGACGCAATGACCGGACAGGATGCCGTCAAGAGCGCCCAACAGTTTCACGAACAGGTTGGTATTACCGGCGTCATCCTGACCAAAATGGATGGCGATGCGCGCGGCGGTGCCGCGCTCTCGATCAAAGAGGTCATCGGCCAGCCGATTAAATTTGTCGGTGTTGGTGAAAAATACGATGCCCTCGAACCATTCTATCCGGATCGCATCACCTCGCGCATTCTCGGAATGGGAGACGTCCTCTCCCTGATCGAGAAGGTTCAGTCCGAGGTCGACGAGAAGAAGGCTCTTGAACTACAAGAGAAACTCGAACAAAATTCCTTTACGCTTGAAGATTTTCGTGATCAACTCCAGCAGATGAAGAAACTCGGATCGGTCCAGAATCTGCTGGATATGCTGCCGGGAGACATGTTTCCCGGCATGCCGAAGATGACCCCCGAGATGACGTCGCAGATGGAGCGTGAGATGAAGCGCACCGAGGCCATTGTCAATTCAATGACCCCGGCTGAGCGAGATAATCACCTGATTATCAGTGCTTCGCGACGACGACGAATTGCCATGGGCAGCGGATCGACCATCAACGACGTCAATAAACTGCTCAAGCAGTACACTGAGATGAAGCAGATGATGTCGCGCATGATGGAAGGGCAGGGTCTGCTCGGAGGCTTGCGTGGAAAGGTCGTCAGGAAACTGACCAAGGGGACCTCGGCACGCAAGAAGAGACCAAAGAAGAAGAAACGATAACATTTGGAGGTAGTCGCTTTGTTAGCTATCAGACTGACGAGACAGGGTGCAAAGAAGAAACCGTTCTACCGCGTGGTGGTCGCCGAGAAGCGAGCCAAGCGTGATGGCCGGTTTGTCGAGATTTTGGGATTCTACAATCCTTGCCGTGAGCCGATCGAACTGAAACTCGATCACGAGCGCATCAGCTACTGGATCAAGTGCGGTGCACAGCCGACAGAAACAGTCCGCAGCCTGATCCGCAAGAGCGAGAATCAGGTTGCTGCCGCCGGCTGAATGCCGGTTACAGTTCCCCCGGATCTGTCTTACTCGATACGTCAGACGGAGAGGTCAGGATGAAAGAACTGGTTGAATTGATTGCCAGGGCGCTCGTCGATAGCCCCGATCAGGTGGTCGTCCATGAATCAGAGGATTCGCAGGCGACAGTCCTTGAGCTGCGCGTGGCTGGCGGCGATCTGGGAAAAGTGATCGGTAAGCAGGGCCGCACCGCACGTGCGATCAGGACCATTCTCAATGCCTCCGGGACCAAACTCAAGAAGAGGTTTGTCCTGGATATTCTGGAATGAGCTTCGGAAAAGGTCGAAAAGGTTTGGTGAAAAGTTCAGTGACGGCGCCCGGAGAGACGGTCGTGGGATCAGAAGTCGAGCGCCCGCAGCAGGAACTGGTCACCATTGCACGGATAACCCGCCCGCACGGATTGCGTGGTGAGGTGATCGCCGATATCCTGACCGATTTTCCTGATCGATTTGCCGATCTTGATGATGTTCTGCTCAGGCTTGCTTCTGGTCGGCTGATTACCATTCGACTCGAGAACGCCTGGCCACACAATGGCCGGATCGTCCTCGGGTTCGTTGGAATTGACCGCATTGAAGATACAGAGCCTCTTCGTGGGGCCTCGGTTATGATTGAGCGGGATCAACTGATCCCACTCCCGCCTGATACCTATTATGATTTCGACCTGGTCGATTGCCAGGTCCTGACGACGCAGGGTGAAATGGTCGGTAAGGTCATTGGAGTCCAGCATTTCGGTGCTGCGCCTCTACTGGTTGTCGTCACTCCGGAATCGTTGGAACATATGATTCCGCTCGCGGCCACCATCTGCGTCGAGGTCGATGTCGACCGCAAGAGGATTGTTGTCGATCCGCCGGAAGGGTTGCTTGATCGGCCACCTGCCGCCGGGGCCGGCTGATTACGGCTAATCCCTGCTGATTATGGCTGATTATGGCTAATTATGGCCCGGGGCGATCGCCATACTTGATCTCTGGATTTGATCTGTGAATCGACAGTGATGAGATTTGACCTGCTGACAATATTTCCGGACTTCTTCAATGGTCCGTTTGAACACGGAATCATCCGGCGAGCCCGTCAGCAGGGGCTGATAGAGATCGGTATTCACGATCTCCGCTCTTTTACAGATGATCGTCACCACATCGTCGATGACCGTCCATTTGGTGGCGGTGACGGAATGGTGCTAAAGCCGGAGCCGATATTTCGCGGTGTCGAGTCACTTCTTGCGCAGGATGGGCTACTTGATGACCAGCGGGCCGATGAACAGGGGGCCGATGGACAGTGTGCAGGAACGGCGGTCATCCTCCTCTCACCGCAGGGGCGAGTCTTCAGTCAGGCCGAGGCCCGAAGGCTGGCGAGTGACTATTCGAGACTCGTTTTTATCTGTGGTCGCTACGAGGGAGTCGACGAGCGTGTCGTTGAGCATCTTGTCACGGAAGAGCTGTCGATCGGTGACTACGTTCTGACTGGTGGAGAGATCCCGGCACTGGTAATAATTGATGCGGTGACCAGACTTCTTCCCAATGTGCTCGGCAGTGATACCTCCGCGGTTCACGACTCATTTTCCGAGGGGGCCGCGGGTTCAGCTGGCTCCGCCGGAATTCTCGATTTCCCGCACTACACCAGACCCGCCGAGTTTCGCGGCTGGCGGGTGCCCGAGGTCCTGATTGGTGGCCACCACGGCGAAGTCGCCAAATGGCGCCGACGTGCCGCTCTCTGGAAGACTCTTCGTCGCCGGCCGGAACTGCTCGCGACGGCAGCTCTTTCGGATAATGAGATCTCCTGGCTCGAAGGGCTTGCTTCCGATGGCGCTCCAGGTGATCGTGTCTCGGATCTGCCCTGACCTTTGAAACCAGGATCTTCTGGTATGGGCGGGCAGGGAGCGAACGGGAAGCTGTTTAAGAGAAATTTTTAAGTCGGAAAGATTAGATCTGAAAGATTTAATTACCAATTGACTGAAGTGCCGTCAAAAGCCGAAAGTCAGACGCTTAAATGTCAGGCAAAAATATCAGAAGTTGATGGGCAGCGTCGATGAGACCAGATTTGGGCCGATTCTACCCGATACAATGCTGAGATGGTTTTGAGCTGATAAGATTTTGATAAGATTGCAATAGGATTATGACAAGGAACAGGGGTTAACAGATATGAACAGACTGGATCAGGTCGATAAGGCTCAGTTGAGAAGCAATATTCCCGATTTCATTCCGGGAGACACAGTTCGCGTCCACGTCCGTATCAAGGAGAGCGAGACGAAGGAGAGGCTTCAGGCTTTTGAAGGGGTCGTGATTGCACGCAAGGGATATGGACCGAGCGAGACGATCACCGTCCGTAAGACCTCCTTCAGCATCGGCGTCGAGCGCATCTTCCCGCTTCACGCGACGATTATCGATCACATCGATGTCGTCAAGCGTGGGCGTGTCCGCCGCGCCAAACTCTACTACCTGCGTGCTCTCCGCGGTAAGGCGGCGCGTATCCGTGAGCGTGACACACGCGTTCAGGCTGCCAACAAGGCGGCAAGAGCAGCCAAGTAAATGCTACCTTAACCTCTTCAGGCGGGTTGTCTTGGGGAAGAGGCTGGTCACATCATAGATTCATAGAGGTCCGGACAGCCGATGGATGGCTTTCCGGACCCTTAGTCGTTGAGTGAAACCGCAAACTTACCATCGAGATATGGTGCTCTTTTGGAATTGACACATAGAGCCTTTTTGGAATTGACACATGGATAATCAAGTTCATCCAATCACCCCATCTGAAGAAATGACCATCAGCCGAAGGGACCTGACCCTTCTTGCTGGAAGCCTCGCCATTGTGCTTCTCTTCTATTTCCTGTTCCTTGACCCTGTTGCGGGTCTGTTTGTGGATGATGCCTGGTATGCGCTGCTGGGTAAATCACTTGCTACTGGGCAGGGATACCAGCTTATAAACTCGCCCACAAAGGGTATTTTTCCATTTTATCCACCATTCTATCCGCTCCTGCTCTCATTCGTTTTCAGGATTTTTCCGGATTTTCCAGCCAATGTAGGCTTCTTGAAGTCGGTTTCGATCCTGTCGATGATGATTCTTGGCATTGTTGGATTCTTCTATTTTCGACGTTATCGCAGAACGTCGACTCCTGTCGCGCTGCTCATTGTGCTGTTGACTCTTCTCAGCCAGCAGTTGATGTTCCTTGTGACCTCGTCGCTGATGTCAGAGTGCGTTTTTGCGGTGTTACTAATGGCGTCATTGATGGTTACTGAGCGGCTGGTCGGGCAGGTACAGTTGGGTAGTGGATCAACATCCGGAATATTGCGCACTGTCGTCCTGGCTGCGGCGTCCTGTTCAGCACTCTTTTTGACTCGTTCGATTGCGATAGCGGTCGTTATCGGAATCTTGCTTTATCTTTTTAAGGCCCGATTGTTCCGTGAAGCATTGATTCTTTCCTTGCTCTTTGGCCTTGTGGCCGGGTCCTGGACTCTGTACGCTCGTTCTAATTCTCCGACTGCGGAACAAAGACTAGAACAAGGTGCAATCGTCATTCCCTATAGCGAACACTTCTGGCAGCGGACTGCTGGTGTCAACGATGGTGCGGTAGTAACCTGGCGCGATTTACCTCAGCGAGCGTATGAAAACACGAGGTTGATTTTCGGGCCGAATGTGCTGCAAATAGTTGCAGGACCTCTATTCTGGGTTCTCGAACAGTTTCGGCGAGATTATCCTCAGGCGATTAATGCCATTCAGCTCATAGGCGCGCTCCTTATTTCGCTTTTGATAGTATTGGGATATGTTTTTTCAATCAGGTTCAAGTTGACCTCGGCGGAGATTTCGATTCCATTGATCCTGGGGCTTATAATTCTCTGGCCATTCAATCCCATTCGGCTTCTGGCTCCGCTGATTCCATTCATATTCTATTATTTGATCTGTGGACTAGGCGTGGCGTTCCAGCGCCTGAGACCTGAGCTTGATAGCTTAACGGCCGGCAGTCGAGTGACGATAGTGGCCTCAGTCCTCCTTCTGCTCATCGTTATCGGCCATGGCCAGACGCTTCTCACCCGGAATGAATCGACATTATCAAGTTATAGTTGGGGAGCAGAATTTGGGGATAACAAGAAGCTGATGGATTGGATTAGCCGGAGTATTCCACAATCTGAAGTGTTGATATCGAATAATCCCGCATTGCTGACACTATTTACAGGCCATAAGACCGTTGGCTTTGACGTGAGTCCTGAACGGTGGGAGATGTTTCGCCGCATGAATCTGCGATATC
>JBEIMN010000047.1:0-11350 GCA_040378705.1 Acidobacteriota bacterium | reverse complement strand
CGAGGCGGCGATCGGAGCGCAGAAGCCGGGCAGCCTGCTGATATTCAACATTCACACCTCGCGGGTCGGTTCGATCCGTGAAGAGACGCGGACGGCGATTACCAATACCAGTCCGACCCGGCCAATCGATATTCACCTCTTCTTTGTCGACGGGGCGAGCGGGATGGTTGCCGATAGTTTTCTGCACCTCACGCCCGGCCAGACGAGCAGCCTGCTGGCAAGTGAGATTGACCCTGAAACAACCGGGTATCTCATTGCGCTGGCCGTCGATGAACACGGCTGCCCGGCCGCCTTCAACCATCTGATCGGGGAGACTTTTGTTCGTTTCGAGAGTGGGCATGCGGCCAACCTTGGCGCACTCGCCGTTTCGGTGATCGATCGTGCAGCGATTGTCTGCAATCCGGGAGCAGTGACGGCTGACATACGCTTTGATGGCATAGTATGGAATGAGCTGCCGCGCGTCATTGCCGTCGACAGCCTGCCTTCACGGGCCGAGGGGAATTCGACGATGCTGATACTCAACCGGCTGGGTGGAAGTCTGGTCGATGGGGTGCAGCGACTTGGGGCGATAAATGGACTTCTTTACGATGATGTCGAGCGTAGCGTTAGTTTTACGCTGACTGACTCACGCTGTCAGCTTCGCGGAATGCTTGGTCAGAATTTCCCACGGACATCTCCACGTTATGACAGTCTGATTCCCGCCGGTCGTTCCGGATGGATGAAGCTGGCTGGAGAGGCTGACGACACCGCGATTACGGGGACTGCCATTGGCCTCGGACAGAACCGTTTCAGCCAGGGGCACAATCTGCATCTGCTGACGACGACCGCGCTGGTCGTTCTGACCGTTCCTGTTTTGTTGCCATGAATCGTGGTCGCCGGATCATCCAATTCAGCCGAGACGATGGGCATAAAATACCAACTCGTTGCCAGGAGGAGGCGAGGCCAATATTATCGATTCATGTTCACTGCCAAAACAGGGGCCAATCGAAAGAGTTCGGCGTATAATCTGAATCGGGTGGGGAGACCACCCGATTTTTGCCGATTACAGTCGCCCGCAGTATTTTGAAGCGGCCGAACTGCCTGCCCGGAGCGATTCGGAGCAGCGCAAGGAGAAGATATGTCGACCCCGGAGACATTCGTCCATTGGCGTGATTCGCGCTGGTTCAAGCCAGTCGCGGGACTTTCGTTTCTGATAGTGCTGGTGCTGCTTTCGGCGCTGCTGATTCCGCGACTGATCGATCTCGAGAGTTCACGGGGCGCGATCGTCGCGCAGATCGAGAGGCAGCTCGACCGCCGTGTGACGCTTGGTCAGCTCTCGCTGCGTCTGCTGCCATCGATCGAGGTTCGCGCCGGGGCGGTGACGATTGCGGATGATCCGGGCTTTCCCGCCGGCGACTTTATCACGGCAAAGTCGGTTCGGTTGCAGGTTGGGCTCTGGTCGCTTCTGCGAGGAAGCCCACAGCTTCGGGGGATCGAGCTGGAGGAGCCGACGGTTCGGCTGATTCGCACCAAACGTGAGGCGACTGCCCGTTGGAACTGGGAGAGTCTGAAACCGCTTCGTGAGACTGCTTCGACTGCGGACGCGCCCCCGCTCAACCTGGTGGTTCGTGGCGGACGGTTTACGCTGATCGATCAGCTTGCAGAGCCGCTGGTCGAGTCGACGCTGAGCGGGATCGATATTCGGCTTGACGGTTTCTCCCCGCAGCGCTCATTCGGCTTCGCGGTGACGCTGAACATGCCGGAGAGTGAGGGGCAAAAGGGGGGACGGCTCGAATTTGAGGGGCGAATGGGACCGATCGTCGCCGGCGAACTGCCGCGAACCCCGATCGAGGCACAACTGAAGATGGAGCGGGTCGAGTTGGCAGCTCTCGAAGTGCTGGCTGGTCTTCCGCGAAGCGGCCAGTCAGGATTACTGACACTCCGGCTTGATCTCGCCGGCAATCTCGCTCAATCGCTCGGCGCGAAAGGGTCATTGAAGGCGGAGAATCTGCGCCTTGTCGAAGGGGTTGCGCCGAGCCGCTCGCCATTTGAGGCCAGTTTTGATATCGCAATATCGGTTCTGACCGGATCTAAAGGTGCAGGTGAGCTCGACCTCCGGATCCGGCAGGGAGAGCTTGCCATTGGCCAGACGCGTGTCAGCCTCAATGGTCACGTTGGTCGCGTTCCGATTGTTCCGACTGCAGGCTCGACGCCGGTGATCGATCTTTCGATTACCGGCCAGGGAGTATCGCTCGAAAGCCTCCTCGAATCGGCCAACGCCTTTGGATTTGGTTCCGCGCTATCCGGATCGGCTTCGGGGGCGCCGATCGGAGCGGGTGGAGCAGCTGGCGCAAAGGCAGCTGGCAGCGCAGACATCACGCTTCGCGTTCAAAGCGATGGTTCCGCAGTCGGTCTCCCCGCGTTCGATGGGCAGGTACTGATTCGCGGGCTTCGATTTGAGAGCCCGGCACTGCCGCAGGCGGTCGAGGTCAGTCAGCTGACGATCGTTTCGACTCCGCAGGCGATTACGGTCGCCCCGTTCCGCACGGCGCTCGGTTCGGGATCGGCGCTCGAAATCTCCCGCCTCGTCCTCAGTGACTATCGTCAGGAGCCGCGACTCCAGCTCGATGCCGGCACCCGCGACGCGCGGATCGAAGAGCTCCTGAAGATGGCGGAGTTCTTTGAGGGCCGGCAGGGCCGGGGCGTCAGCGCTGATCTGACCGGCAGTGGCCGCATTACACTGAATGCGTCGATCGAGGCAAAGCTGCCGCCCGCGCCTGCCAGTCCGGTGCTGATCAGCCTGCGCGGGGGAGGGAAGATTACCGGCGCAACGCTCAGAACAGGCGAATTGACGAGGCCGATCCAGGTCTCAAACGCCGACCTGACCTTCTCCGGTGACAGCGCACGCCTTGACAATATTGCGGCGAACATCGACTCGGCCGCGCTTAGTGGCTGGGTTGCCATCCGTGATCTTAATAAACCCGGCCCGCTGGCGCTCAATTTCGACCTCCGTGCCAATAAGCTGGTCGCCTCCGAGCTGGAGTCACTCAATGGCGCAAAAGCCAGTCCGTCCGGGAATGGCCCGTCACTGACCGCTGATGGCCAGATCGCGATCGGCCAACTGGTGCTCGAAAACATGACGCTCGAAAATGTCCAGGCGAAGGTTGCGCTTCGGAATGGAGTGTTGACGCTCGATCCGCTCACCCTCGCGCTTTGCGGCGGGAGCTATCGTGGCCTTGTCCGTCTCGATCAACGCGCCGCCTCTCCCGGGCTCGCCCTCAGGGGCAGGCTGAGCGGTGTCGATGTCAATCAACTCCTCAGCGCCGGCGGAAAGAAGAGCATGATCTATGGTCGGCTCGATGGATCGATCGATGTCAGTTCACGCAGCGCCGGCAATAAGGCGACCGATCTGCTCGACGTCCTGCTCGGGACCGGACAGATTCAGATCAGCGACGGAAAATTGACCAGCTTCGACCTGATGAAGCAGCTCGAGACCATTGGCCGGCTGGTCAATCTTCCAACCGGTGGCGCGGCGACCGCTTTTCGCTCGCTCAGGACCAACCTGACGTTCGAGCAGGGGCGGATGCGCACCGATGCCGTTCAGATGGTAATGACCGATCTCTCTGCAAACGGCGATGGGCAACTGCGCTTCGGTGAGCCAGGAGAGCCAGGATCGATGGAGTACAGCATACTTGCCCGTCTCAGCCCGACGCTGACCAAACGTGTCCTCTCGGGTCTTGGCGGGCAGTCGCTTGCCACGACCAGCGATGATCCAGGGTCAGGATCGCTCGGAAGAGTACTCGGCAGCTTCTTCGTCGAGAAAGATTCGCTTGTCATCCCACTCAAAATATCCGGGCCACTCAGCGGGCCGACTTTCGGACTCGACACCGTCATCCTCCGTCAGCGGGCCACCAAATCCTTCATGGACAACCTTCTGCAGAAGATACCCGGGCTGCAGAAGATACCTGGCCCGACCGGTCAAAAGGGGAACGAGGGGGCGACTGGCGACCAGACCAGGCCTGAACCGGGCGCGACGCCGCAAAAGAAACAGCCGACCGCCGAAGATGCGATCAGGGGTATCTTCGATCGATTGAAAAAGAAGAAACCCGAATAATAACCACTTGGCAGCAAAAAACTCGAAAGGCCAACTCGAAAGGTGACCGACATTGGACAATGGACTGTATCTCGAAATAATCGCCTGCAGCGTTGAAGACGCGATTGCCGCCGAAGAAGGCGGCGCTGACCGAATCGAGCTGATCAGCAACTACGAGGTCGGCGGCCTGACGCCAACACTGGATCTGGTCGACCAGGTGCTTGCAAAAGTCAGAATTCCGGTCCGGGTCATGCTTCGCGATGTGGAGAGCTTCTTTGTCACTGATGAAAAGAGCCGCGAGCAGCTCTGCCAAAAGGCACGGCAACTGGCGGAGCTTCCGATCGACGGGCTCGTCCTTGGGTTCCTGCGCGAGAACGCCTCGAGCGGCCTGGCCGAGATCGACCTCGAACTACTCGAACGGCTGCTGGCTTGCGCTCCCGAACTCAGCGCAACCTTTCACAGAGCATCCGAGTCGCTGCCGGATCCGGGAGAGGCGATCGAGCTGCTCCGGCCCTTTCCGCAGATTGACACGCTGCTGACCAGCGGCGGACCAGAGCACTGGTCACGGAAGGTCGACCGGTTGAGTGACTGGGTTCGGCGCGCCCGCGCGCACCATCCACCGCGGACGATACTTGTCGGTGGCGGAGTCTACGAGGAAGCGATCAGCATCCTGCGCCCGGCGACGCCGCTCCATGCCTATCATATCGGTCAGGCTGTCCGCGAAGAGAGAAGAATGGATCGACCGGTCATCGCCGATCGCGTTCGTGACATCGCCGCGCTCCTTCTCACTGCCGGTCCCCGACTACCGGGCCCCGACTGCCGGTGACAACGCCGGGCATTGACAACTATTGATCCTGCTGCTGATCCCGCCGTCGGGCCGGCCGCTCTTCACGGCAGCGCGTGTAACTCAATAGATCTTGCAGATTACGCCCGACTCAGGCCCTGACTGGTATCTTCCGTCAGCTCGCTATAGAATGTGCGAGTCTTTCGGGGCAGAGGCTGTGTTCAATACCTGTATTAGATTTTGATCGATTTCGACAGAGATCGATCCGATTGCGGAACCCATGGTTCAAAATTTCATCACCCGTAATTCCAGTGCGCTCCAGGAGGCCTGGCTGGGTGTCACAAAACCACATGAAGTCACCGAACCGGAGTTTGCCGAGCGGCTCGCGGCCATAGCGTTGCGTAGCGCTGGGGGCGCGGGGCGTAAGTCTGCTCAGGATAGTACGGATGCTGGTGATCAGGATAGTGTCGATTCGGGAGCCGAACGTGAATTTCTGGCAGGAATCAAGGGCGATGATCTCTGCCTGGCAATCGCCTGCGAAAAGGGGAATGAGGCGGCCTGGCTCGATTTCGAGGCATTATACCGCTCCTCGATGATCGCCGCCGCACGGGCGCTGACGCGCGACGATGGTGAGGCGGAGGATCTGGTCCAGTTCGTCTACGGTGAACTTTACGGGATACGGCTCGACGGTGACCGGCGATTGAGCAAGCTGGCCCATTATTCCGGTCGTGGTTCGCTTGGCGGCTGGTTGCGTGCGGTCGTTTATCAATGTTTCATCGACCGGAAGCGGTTGACGGCGCGTTTCGAGCAGGTTGAGGAGGTCGAAGAGTTTGACCGGCTCGCCAATGCCTCGGCGGCACAGGGCAATACAGGTATCTCTTCACCGCCACGTCGACCCGATCAGATCGAGGATCGTCGCCTGCGCGAAGCGGCAGAGGTGGCTATTGCCCGTGCTTTCGCGCTGATCGAATCGCGTGATCGGCTGCTTCTGACGTCATATTATTTCGATGATATGAAATTGCGTGAGATTGGGCAGGTGATGGGGGTTCACGAGGCGACGGTTAGTCGCTGGGTCGCCCGTGCACAGCGCGAAGTTCGTCGCCGGACAGAAGAGATCCTGCAGCGTGATTATGGGATGCGTCGCGCTGAAATTGCTGAATGTCTTGAACTTGCGGCGCGATCCGAGGTCGACCTTCGCAATCTTCTTCGCGATGTCAAAGGGCCCGCCGTCGAGCGTGCGCCATAAGTTTCAACTTTTTCGCAAGTTTATGAAAGACGTCCGTTCTGAGCAGTGGACGAGATCTGACAGCTTATTTTTACCAGTAGAAAACCCGTGTTGAACGAACCAGAGAACATTAATGACGACTTCAGTCCGGCACTCCGGCGCCACCTGCGCGGGCGGGTTGCGGTCGAGTGCTCAGGGATCGATGCTGACCTCGCGGCGGCCTACCTTGAACGGGCACTGACCGGACTGGCGTGCCGTCAGTTCGAGGATCATCTGGCTGATTGTCCGCCCTGCCGGCGGGGACTGCTCGAATTGTCCCAGCTCAGTCTGTTGTTTGGTGAGGATACCGCGCCTGCTGTAGTCTCCCAAGCTCCTCCCCCACAGGCCGATCGCGGGCGCGGGATGGGAGATTGGCTAAGAGGCTTCGATCTGGCTGGGTTACTGGGACTTCGTGGCGGGTTCAGCCTGCCGGTGGTTGGCCTGGCCTCGGCGGCGGTGGTGTTGATTGTGAGTGGTGTCGTCTGGCAGTTGCGGCGTGAGCCCGCGACCGGGTTCAGCCAGCAGATTGCCGTCAATCAGAATTCATTGCCGGGCGACCTGTCCCGGACACCGTCGGTCGAATCACTGGCGGCGGACGTCGCCGGTGGAGGGATCAACAAGGCTTTAGAATCGGCCAGTCAGGAACTTCCCGCTAATTTGTCGCGCAATCAAAAAGACACGCGCGCCGGGAAGTTGCCGGCGATTCAGTCGGTGAGCCAGTCTGATGCTGCAGAGTCGGTGGCGCGTCGGGCGGCATCGGGACTTCAGGTGCGGAGCAGTTCGCCAGATCAGAAGGTCTCAGATCTGAAGGGGCCAGATCTGAAGCTAGTGGTCATGCCGAATATGACGGAGATTCCGCCAATGGTCGCGGTCTCGCGTCTGGTCCCGAAACCGGAAGACAACCCGATGCGCATCCTCCAGCTTCCGGAGTCGCGGAGCCGGGGATTGGCTGAAGACTCCTCCCAGTTCCGTTATGGGCGCATGGTTGGAGGCTTCATGCCGCAGGGCAGAGCACGGCTGTCGACCGAGCTGACCGATCGGCTCAATTCCGCCCAGGTACGGCGCATACTCGATAAGACTTTTACTTTCAATGGCCATTCGTGGGTCGATGACGCCTATCAGAATCTGACGACTGTCAGTGGAACGGTCAACCTGAGCGTCGGTGACGCCACCTACGATAAACTTGTCGCCGAGTTTCCAGTGCTCCGCGACTATTTCTCGCTGCGACCTGTCGTTCTCGTCTGGCGTGGAAAGGTGTATCGGGTTAGTGGGCAGGTTTCAGGTCGGTAATCGACAGAATATCATCGTCGTCATTACAAATAGCAGAAGGCGGAACCGCTCTCCGAAATGGAAGCTGGGTTCCGCCTTTTCTCTTTTCTGTCATTA
The DNA here is from genome assembly GCA_040378705.1 of Acidobacteriota bacterium. Lineage (GTDB taxonomy): Bacteria > Acidobacteriota > Blastocatellia > RBC074 > RBC074 > CAIOZW01. Next base: position 3,844 of record JBEIMN010000047.1, on the reverse strand, counting down.
TCAGGCCTGTCATTATCAGGTAGCCGCTGCTTCTCGCGACTTTCGCTTTACCGCGATTATCGCCTGACCATATAATCGGAAACGGATTTTCGGCGATTCCGCGTCCCGCCGGGAGACAGCTTACATCACGGAGTGTGCTAATTATCGTGAAGCGAACCATCTTTTTACTTATTTTGATCATCTTGTATCCGCTGACCGGCAGTGGCGTTGAGCCTGCTCGTCAGCTCCAGGTTGGGAGCCGCCTCAATCCGCAGATTGAAAAGATCCTTGGAGAGATTTCGCCGGTGCGGATTGAAGCGAGCATGCGCAAGCTGGTTGGGTTTGGAACACGCCACACGCTTGGTTCGGCCGACGACCCGCGACGCGGGATCGGCGCGGCCCGGCGCTGGATCCGGGAAGAGTTTGAGAGCTACAGTCGTGAGTCCGGCGGCCGGTTGAAGGTTACGGAAGACGCTTTCATCCAGCAGCCGACAGCGAGGGTCAAACAGGCCGTCAATGTCGTCAATATTGTTGCGACGCTCGAGGGGACTCAGCCGGAGTCGAAGGATCGACTGGTGGTTGTCTCCGGACATTACGATTCGATCTGCTATCCGTACGACGACACGCAGTGCGATGCGCCCGGGGCGAGCGATGACGCCTCCGGAACTGCGGCGGTACTTGAAATGGCGCGTGTCATGTCAAAGTACCAGTTCGATGCGACGATCGTCTTTCTGACCGTCGCCGGAGAGGAGCAGGGGCTGCTTGGATCGACACACTGGGCCGAGGAGGCAAAGAAGCGGCAGGCGCGGATCGAGGCAATGATCACCAACGATATCATTGGCAATACAATTGGCGGCAATGGCGTTCGTGACAATTCGCGGCTCCGTGTCTTCTCGGAAGGGGTGCCATCGAATGAGTCGCCGGCCGATGCCCGGACGCGACAGTCGGTTGGGGGGGAGAATGACAGCCCGTCACGTCAGCTTGCACGCTACATTCGAGATATCGGCGAGCGTTATCTCAACAACTTTCGGGTTACCCTCGTCTTTCGTCGCGATCGATATGGACGTGGCGGCGATCACATTCCATTCCTGCAGGCAGGGTTTCCGGCTGTCCGCTTTACCGAGCCGAACGAGGATTTCACCCGCCAGCATCAGCGCGTCCACGAGGAGAATGGCGTCAGGTATGGCGATGTGATCGAGATGGTCGATTTCGACTATATCGCGAAGGTCGCGCGCGTCAATGCCGCTGCCATTGCCGGAATCGCGCTTGCCCCGGCTTCACCAGCCGGCCTGACCTTTAAAACAGCCCGTCAGCAGTACGATACCGTCCTGACCTGGAGCCCCGCGCCCGAGCCGGATGTGATTGGTTACCGTATTCTCTGGCGTGAGACCTGGCAGCCTTTCTGGGAGCAGAGCCTCGAAGTTGGCAAAGTGACTGAGGTGACGCTTCCCGGGCTCTCCAAGGACGACTACTTTTTCGCCGTCCAGGCCATCGACAGGGATGGTAATGCCGGAGTTCCGACATTTCCGCGATCGCGTTGAGTCGATTGGCGGAATGGCAACGCCTGGCCTGTTTCATCCCCCGTGGAGACATTATGAAGTATCTGTCGACATTGATTCTCTCTTCGCTGATCCTGCCCGCCGCCGTGCAGATTGGTCTTGCACAGCAACCGGTGAAGCGCCCGGTCAGGAATCCGCCGCAATACCCAAATATCATCGATCTGGATAACAAGGAGAGCCCGGCGGCTGCCAGCGGTGAAAGCGCGGAGGATAAGGCCCTAGCCATCCAGACCGCGCAGTCGGAGGCGCTGCTGAAGGCGGTTGAATCCCTGACCGGGGAGATGCGTTCACTGGTCAGAGAGATTCGAACCATGAATCTGCGTCAGCAGACGCAGCTCGATATCACTCGTGTCTCCGGGCTCGGTCCACGAATGGATGGACTGAACGGTGAACTGCGTGGCATTCGTGAACGTCTCAGCTCGCTGAGCGTCGACGAGCAGAATCTCGGTCAGCTCATGACACGCGAGAGCCTGATCTCACAAAGCTCGATCATCGGCACTCTCGACCGTGAGAAGACTATGGAGCAGATCCGTACTCAGCATGATACGAAACTCCGCTTCATCCTTGCCGACAAGGAGCGACTGCAGCGCACCGAGAACGAACTGATCGGACAGCTCCAGTACTATCAGAACCTTCAGGAAGAAGCCGAGAAGCGGATCAGAATGTCAGAAGATCTGATCCGCCGCCTTGAAGAGAGTCGCGAACGCCAGACTTCCGAAACGAAGGTGGGGCCGAAGCCCCAGCAGAAGCCCCAGCAGAAATAGGATCCGTTTCGCACCAAATTTGCCTTGATCAATAGATAATAACAGTTGAGCTAGCAGCCAATTTTCAGGAGGAAATAAAATGAGCCAGGATGGCATCAGACGTCGGGATTTTATCAAGCGGTCGGCGGCCGGGTTGACAGTACCGGTATTGGTTGGAGAGGCTGGAGCAGCCACGCACGGAGCAGCCACGCACGGAGCAGCCACGCCGGGGGCAGCCACGCAGGGGATTCGCCCGCTGGTCATCTCCAGTTCGAATATCAATCGGACACCGACGGGAGAGGTCTTCCAGGGTGGGATCGCCTGTGTCTCGAAGGCGATGGAGATCATTAAGGCCGGTGGTGACACGCTCGACGCGGTCGTCTCCGGAGTCAACATAGTCGAGAATGATCCGCGCGACAGCTCGGTTGGCTATGGCGGACTTCCGAATGAAGAGTGTGACGTCGAGCTGGACGCGAGCGTTATGCACGGCCCTTCGCGGCGTGCCGGCGCCGTTGCCAGTCTGCGTCACATCAAGAATCCATCGAGCGTCGCCAGGATGGTCCTCCAGCGGACGGATCACCTCTTGCTTGTCGGAGAAGGTGCGCTTCGGTTCGCGATCAAGCAGGGGTTTCAGAAAGAGGATCTGCTGACCGAATCGTCTCGCCTGGCGTGGCTCGCCTGGCGTGAGAGCCTCAACCCGGCCGATGGCTGGGGCCCGAGCCCGCTTCGCACTGCCGGCGAACAGGCGAACAAGATATCCTATTCTACTGGTTCTACTGGTGCCGCCTCGAAAGAGGAGATTGCCCTCAACGAATGGATCGCGGAGAAGCTTCGCCACCGGCAGACCGGAACGATCAACTGCCTCGCGATCAATGCCAGCGGTGATATCTCAGGTGTGACGACCACCTCCGGACTGGCCTGGAAGATACCCGGGCGCGTTGGTGACTCGCCCCTCATCGGCAGTGGACTCTATGTCGATAACGAGATCGGCGCCGCCGGTTCGACCGGCCGCGGTGAGGAGTGCATCTACATCAATGGTTCGCATACCATCGTCGAAAATATGCGACGTGGAATGTCGCCGACGGATGCCGCGATGGACGCGGTGAAGCGGATCTCCGCCCGCTATGGCAATAACCTGACCGAGCTGGCCAAATTCAGCATCAATTTCTATGCCATCAATAAACGTGGTGAGCACGGTGGGGCCTCCCTCTGGAAGGGTGGCACCTATGCTCTTCACGACGGGCGGGAGGCTAAAATAGTCGATTGTGCCTGGCTTTATGAGCGACGATAGCCGGATGATAAACGATCAGGGACCAATACGGTCGCGAAGAAGAGTTCGTAATCACTCTTCTTCGCGACTCATTTCCGTAATGTCATAGGTATCATTCCAGTTTTATTAACCACACGTCGGAGTTACCTGGTCACTGAATGGTCGAATTTCTGAATCAAGGATCATAATGCGAATTGTACTTGCAGGCGGCGCCGGCTTCATCGGAAGTCACCTCGCTGATAGATTGATTAACGAAGGTCACGAAGTAGTAGTAGTCGATAATCTGGTCACTG
>JBEIMN010000046.1:0-11364 GCA_040378705.1 Acidobacteriota bacterium | reverse complement strand
TCACGCCCCTTTCCGCTCTTCCTCCCGCGCCCGTTATTCCCATTCCAACTACCAAAAGGGCCGAACCAAGACCGTGTGGAAGCGACTTTCTTCTCTTTCTTCTTGAAGACCTTCTTCTTTGAACTAGTTTGCTGTTTTGCCATAACCTTATGATCAGTGATCGGACATGGTTCGTAAAGGCGGGGCGAGTTACCTCACCCTCTGCCTACTTCTTGCCGGGGGCCTTCTTCTTCGTGACCGTCGCACGGCGTGGACCTTTACGGGTTCGGGCATTAGTACTCGTACGCTGACCACGAACCGGAAGCCCCCGACGATGGCGCAGTCCACGGTAACAGCCAATATCCATCAGTCGCTTGATGTCGAGCTGAATCTGCTTGCGCAGATCTCCCTCGACACTTCCCTCCTGGTCGATGATCGCTCTAACCCTGGTCAGTTCGTCTTCACTCAGATCCCGGATCTTCTTGTCGACACTGACATTGGCCTTGTTCAAAATCGAGGTCGCACGGGAACGTCCCACACCATAGATGTAGGTCAACCCAATTTCCGCGCGCTTCTGTGGTGGAAGATCCACCCCTGCTATACGAGCCATGAGACTCCTCCGTCATGCACATCCAAGCCACCTACGGATGGCCGGATTAACCTTGTCTTTGTTTATGTTTCGGATTCACACAAATCACACGCACCACTCCATGACGGTGGATTAGCTTGCATTTGGTGCAGATCTTTTTAACTGATGCTCTAACTTTCATATCTTGTCCTGCCGTTCTGTCGTACTTTCAACCTGTGCGGCCGGTTACTGATCCATTTAGCAGTTTAAATGATCTTTCAAGAACCGGGTGGAAACACCCTGTTTCCAGCGACCCGATCGGTAAAGCCGCGCCTATTAAATTTCGCGACCTCTCATCCTGCTTCGGCTGACTTCGGCCGAGTCTGGTCGGCTTCCGACTCAGTTAGTGATCGATCTATTTGAATCGATATACTATTCTTCCCCGTGTAAGATCGTAGGGGGAGAGTTCCACCAGGACTTTGTCACCAGGCAAAATCTTGATGAAGTTTTTCCGCATTCGCCCGGAGATATGAGCGAGAACCTGGTGCTTGTTTTCCAACTCGACTTTAAACATCGCATTGGGCAATGTCTCCAGGACCGTCGCTTGTACCTCAATGGCTTCTTCTTTTGACATACCCCTCTATAGAAACAATCGACAATGCCAGACAAATAGCGAAACTGACATTATATCGGTAAAGAACTATTTTGCAAGTCGCATGCCACATGACCCTGCGTCATTACGCGAGGCGTCTTGAATCCGGTCAATCCAGATCGGATCAAAGGATAACGGTGCCATCCTCGGCCGCCGTCAACACACGCGGACCATCTTCTGTCACCGCAATCGTATGCTCAAAGTGCGATGACGCCTTACCATCACGAGTCTTGACCGTCCAGCCATCTGAAAGAATCTTCACCTCGAAGCTCCCTTCATTGACCATTGGCTCAATCGCCAAAACCCAGCCTTCCTTCAGAACCGGTCCGGTTCCAGGTCGACCGTAGTTTGGAACTTGCGGATCCTCGTGCATCCGCTGGCCGATACCGTGGCCACAGAAATCGCGAACTATCGAAAAGCCCCGCTCTTCCACATGCTGCTGAACTGCATAGGAGACATCGTAGAGGCGGTTCCCTGCTACCATCTTCTCGATCGCCTTTAGCAATGATTCACGTGTCACTTCAAGGAGCCGTGCAACCTCAGGTGATACTTCACCAACAGCGACACTGATCGCCGCATCCCCAACGTAACCATCAAGAGTCGCACCACAATCGAGCTTGATGATATCACCCTCTTTCAGGCGCCGGTCGGAGGGAATGCCGTGCACAACTTCATCGTTAACCGATGCACAGATTGATGCCGGAAACCCGCGGTATCCCTTGAACGTCGGAATCGCACCAGCTGCACGAATCGTGGATTCGGCAACGACGTCGAGCTCTCTGGTAGTGATCCCCGGAGCAACCATCTGACGAAGCTTGCTCAACGTCCCGGCGACGATCAATCCTGATCTTCGCATCTTTTCAATTTCAGCTCGGGACTTACGGATAACCATCGTTTAAGCTATAACTCTTATCGAAATTTAACCAGATCAGAATTTAACCAGATCAGAATTCAATCAGACCGGAATTCAACCAGGGATTTGCCTCAGCCTGAAAAGATCTGGTAGCCTGTTCAGCTTTCGCCTTAAACCTGCTGCCCCTCAAGTGCCTGACAGATCTTCATAAAGACCTGATCCACCGGCTGGCCACCATCGACATCGATTAGGCGACTGCTCTGATGATAATAGTCGATCAACGGCTCCGTTTGCGCGTGGTAAGCAGCCATCCGAAGCGTCACGGCCTCCGGCCGATCATCACCCCGTCTCAGAAGCTCACCACCATCAATATCACAAAGACCTTCAACCTTGGGTGGAAAACAGTACGTATTGTAGATCTCGCCACAACTCGCACAGGTCAGCCTCCCCGTAATTCGCTTCATCAGCATCCCCTCATCTACACGAATGTTGAGGAGAAGAACCGACTTCTTCTGTTGCTCAGCAAGAACCTCAAGCATGTGCGCCTGGGATACTGTCCTTGGATAACCATCGAGAACGTATCCGTTTCGGCAGTCATCGTCAGTCGTTCTTGCGAGCAGAACTTCAGCCAGAATTCCATCGCTGACCAGATTCCCTGTATCCATGATGCTCTTCAGCTCATTACCTAGCGGGGTATCCGTCTTTGCGATCCCGCGCAGAAGATCACCTGTCGAAATCTGCGGGTAACTATATTTTTCAGAGATCAATCGCGCCTGCGTCCCCTTGCCAGCACCCGGTTGACCAATTATGACGATGATCTTGGACATATCGATCACCCGTGCCGTATGTCCGGACACAGCGTTATCAACGACCTAGCTTGTCGCTCTCCGACCGCGAAAACGACCGCCACGGGCACCCAGAAAACCCTCATAGTGACGCATCACAAGCTGTGCTTCAACCTGACTGATCGTATCCATCGCCACACCAACGACGATCAACAGGCTCGTACCACCAAAATAGAAGGAGACTCCAAGACCGGTCGGCAGCCAGCTCAACCCCGGAACGTTGGTTACAAGGTTGTAGAGCGGTTCGCCGATCAGTGGGAGAAACTGGACCTTGAATCCACTGATCATCAACTGTGGAATCAGACAGACAACAACAAGGTAGAGTGCTCCAACTGTTGTAAGCCTGACCAGGATGTTGTTCAGAAAGTCGGCAGTGCGCTTACCCGGTCTGATACCAGGGATAAAGGCTCCCTGCTTGCGAAGGTTTTCTGCGACTTCGTCAGAATTGAAGACGATCGAGACATAGAAGAAGGCAAAGATCAGAATGCCGGCGATGAAGAGTGCCTCGTACACCGGATGCCCGCCCCCAAGCCATTGATTAACCCGCTGGAGCCAGCTCCAGCTTCCAAAAGTGGAGAGCGTTTGCGGTATCGCGAGTACTGAAGAGGCAAATATCACCGGGATAACCCCGGCAATGTTGACCTTGAGTGGCAGGTGTGACGACTGTGTCGCAACCATCTGCCGGCCAACCATCCGTCGCGTGTGGTTGGTTGGAATCTTGCGTGTACCACGCTCGAAGAAAACAATTCCGGCAGTCACAAGAACCATCACTACCAGCAGCGCAATCACGAAAAGCGCCGACGCCGGATCCTGAATCTTCTCGTACAGCTGCTCCACCGCACGTGGGATGCCAACGACGATACCGGCAAAGATCAGCAGGCTGATGCCGTTGCCAATACCGCGCTCGGTGATCTGCTCACCAATCCACATGATGAACATCGTCCCGGCGGTCATTGTGAGGGTCGAGATGACGACAAAACCGACGTTGCCACCACCAACAACCAGACCCTGCTGACGCTGCAACCAGAAGGAGATTCCTACCCCCTGAACGATGCAGAGCGCAACGGTCATATATCGTGTGTACTGGCTTATCTTCCTTCGACCGAGTTCACCCTCTTCCTGAATCTTCTTCAGTGCAGGATAAACTGAGGTCATCAACTGCAGAATGATCGACGAGGTGATGTAAGGCATGATCCCCAGTGCGAAGACTGAGATTCTCCGAAGGTTTCCACCGGAGAACAGGTCAAGCACACCAAACAGGTTTCCCGCCGCCTGATCCCAGAGAGCCTTCAAAACTTCCTGGTCAACACCGGGGACGGGAATGTGAATCCCTCCACGATATACGGCCAACATAGCCAGCGTGAAGAGAACACGATTTCTCAACTCTTCGATCTTGAAGAGATTACGAACCGCGTTAAGAAATGATTCGATCATACCTCGCTACCCCAACAATCATTAGCAACTTCGGCATTAGCAACTTCGGCATTAGCAACTTCAGCATTAGCAACTTCGGCATTGGCAAATTATGCCATATCAATACCGGGAGTTCATGAACTACTCTTGCCAGACCGTATCTCACCAGAACTATTATGACGTTTTATCGTTTCAGTCTTTGTTAAATTCAGGCCAACTCAGTCTTTTATAACCACTGGCCTAACCAGTGGTCTAATCACTGGCCTAATCACTGTCCAACCGAAAGATAAAAAGAGCAACTAGCAACCTGCAGATTCTCGTATCAGCTGATTCAGTTGACAGCAACCTGCACTGATAAAACTCAATCCTGGATTATTCTGCTCCCTGCACAGCCTGTGACGCAATAGCAGGGCCAATAACCAGCGCTGTTCCACCTGCCGCTTCGATCTTTTCCTTGGCCTTCGCGCTAAATCGGTGAGCACTAATATTGAGAGACTTATTAAGATCCCCTTCGCCAAGAATGACGACCGACTTGATGCGTGACTGACGGACAAGTCCCTGCTCTATCAACGATTCAGGGGTAATTGTCGCTCCGGCTTCAAAAAGTGCCTCAAGATCGGCCAGATTGACCTCAGCCCAGACACGCTTGAAGATATTGGTAAAGCCGCGCTTCGGAAGGCGACGGTGAAGCGGCATCTGTCCGCCCTCAAACCCTCGCTTGCCGGAGTAACCAGATCGGGACTTTTGCCCCTTGTTACCCCTTGCCGATGTCTTGCCCCTGCCAGAACCTGGCCCGCGACCGACACGCTTTTTCCTGTGCGTCGCGCCGGCTGGCGCCTTAAGATTGTTTAAGCCGATTGCCATAACTATTCCTCATTATTCGATCTTACTCGAATCTACTCGACGATACGCAACAGGTGCGGAACCTTGGCCACCATGCCCCGAATTGATGGACTGTCCGGTCGCAGGACGATCTGCTGGAGCTTCGTCAGGCCCAGACTGCGGACAATCACTTTATGCTTCTCCGGAGTCGCAATTATGCTGCGATACCACTGAATCTTGATCTTATTAGTTTCCGTCCCCATGACTACAACTCCTCCACCGTGCGGCCGCGCATTCGTGCAACCTGCTCCGGACTCTTCATTCCCTGAAGCGCGGCGAAAGTAGCCCGGATCACATTGTGCGGATTGTTCGAACCGAGACATTTGGTCAGAACATTGCTCACGCCGACGGCATTCATCACCGCGCGAACAGCTCCACCTGCGATTACTCCGGTTCCATCCTTGGCAGGTTTCAACAGAACCCTGCCGGCACCGAACCTTCCAACAATCGGGTGGGGAAGCGTCGACCCGGCCAGTGGAACCCTTACCAGGTTACGCTTTGCCGCTTCGATCGCCTTGCGGATCGCCTGCGGAACCTCTTTTGCCTTGCCGGTTCCGAAACCAACGACTCCCTGCTGATCTCCAATGACGACAAGGGCTGCGAAGGAGAGATTCTTTCCGCCCTTTACCACCTTGGTGACCCGATTGATCGAGATCACCTGATCTTTCAATTCCAGCCCATCCGGGTTGATTCTATCCATACCTGCACACGCTCCCACGTTGCTTAAAACTGCAATCCTGCTTCGCGCGCCGATTCGGCCAGCGATTTTACGCGCCCATGATAAAGGTAACCACCACGATCGAAGACCACATTGCTGATCCCCTTCTCTTTGGCGCGCTCAGCGATCAGCCGCCCAATCGCCACGGCCGCTTCGACGTTACCACCACTCTTAAGCTCAATGCTCTTCTCGACCGTCGAGGCCGAACAGAGCGTTACACCGGCGACATCGTCGATCAGCTGCGCATAGATGTGATTAACACTGCGGAACACTGCCAAACGGGGGCGTTCGCCAGTGCCCCTGACCTTCTTACGGATGCGCACGTGAACAGCGCGCCGACTTTCCTGTCTCGATCTCTTTGCCATATCGTTCTTCTTTCATTTGCCCGACGATGAGCGACAAAACAGCAGACGGAATTGTCCGGATGCTCAGGATAGCCCCTTCGTCAGGATATAGAATCACGCCTCGAACCAGCCGGTTACTTACCGGTCTTACCAGCTTTGAACTTATAGGCTCGATCGGCGTATCGAATGCCCTTGCCCTTGTAGGCGTCAGGCTTGCGCAAACGGTTCATATTGGCAGCCGTCTGGCCAAGGAGCTCACGATCGATACCGCTAAGGGTAATCGTAGTCTGATACTGGGTTATCGTACGCGGCAATTTTTCAATCTTTGCGGTGATCCCATCTGGCAGCACAAACTCAATCAGATGCGAATAGCCAAGAGCGAAGTGAATGCTGTTGCCGCGAAGGTCAGCCTTGTAACCGACACCGACCACATCCATCTGCTGCGTGAACCCGGTCGAAACGCCATTGATCGCATTAGCGACGAGCGCCCGAGCGGTGCCGTGAATTGCGGTGTAAACATCACTGGCACGTTCAGCCTGTAGCCGCCCCTCATCGAGGGTAAAGGTTATACCGGACGGAATTAAAGCACTCAGTTTACCCTTTGGTCCCTGCACTTCAACCGTCGTTTCGGTGATATTGACCTTGACGTCCTTGGGGACTTCAATGATTTTTTTTCCTACACGTGACATAAGTTTCTCACCCGGCGCCGACAAATTCAGACACCCCAGCGAGCCGCGTCCGCGACTGCACCAGACCGTTCCGAATCCCGGACGCGATTAATAAACCTCGCACAAAACTTCGCCGCCGATATTCGACTTGCGCGCATTTTTGCCGGTCATCACCCCTTGCGACGTACTGAGGATGCTGATCCCCAGGCCGCCAAGGATCCTGGGGATCTCTTTACCTGGCAGATAGACGCGTCGGCTGGGTGCCGAAACCCGCTGAATGTGGGTAATAACACTCTCACCCTTCGGGCCATATCGCAGGAATATTCTCAGTGTACGAATATTGGCATTCTCGCCAGTCTTGATACTGTAATTGGTGATGTAGCCCTCTTCCTTGAGAATGCGAGCACTCTCAATCTTGAGGCGCGAGGCCGGCACATCGGCCTTGGTGTGACGGGCGGCAATTGCATTGCGCACTCGCGTCAACATATCTGAAATCGGATCAGTCATAAGAGTCTCTCTACTCCACTCAGCGGATTCAAAGCGCCGTACAGCCCTTACCAGCTCGACTTGGTGACGCCGGGACTTTGACCCTCTAGCGCCAACTGGCGGAAGCAAATACGGCAGATTTCAAATTTGCGCAGAAAGGCTCGGGGGCGTCCGCATCGTTTGCATCGATTGTATCCCCGAACTTTAAATTTCGGCCTACGCGCGGCCTGCACCATTTTAGATGTCTTTGCCATAAACAATTTCCAGGTTTCAGTTATCAGATTTCCACGGCAACAACAAGTCCCACACTAGGGGCGGAATGGCATACCGAGTTGGCGAAGGAGCGCGCGCGCCTCCTCGTCAGTCTTGGCAGTTGTCACAATACAGACGTTCATTCCACGCGCCTTGTCAACCTTGCCGAAGTCGATCTCCGGGAAGATCAACTGGTCACGCAGACCAATCGTATAGTTGCCACGGCCATCAAACGCTTTGGGTGAGACACCACGAAAATCACGCACCCGAGGCAACGCAATATTCATGAAGCGATCCAGGAACTCATACATCTGGTCACCGCGGAGAGTAACCATCGCTCCGATGCTCATTCCCTCGCGAAGCTTGAATGCCGCAATCGATTTCTTGGCCTTGGTAACCACCGGCTTCTGCCCGGTCACCGTAGCCAGATCATTGACCGCGATATCAAGAATCTTGGCATTGGCAATCGCCTCTCCAAGTCCCATATTGACGACAACCTTGACTATCCGCGGAACACTCATCGGGTTGCGATAGCCGAACTCTTTCCCAAGGGTCGGAACGACCTCTTTGGTATATTTTTCTCGTAATCTTGCAGCCATAACGTCAAATCCCGTTTCGACTCCTGATCTGCCGGACATCTGCCAATCCAGCCAGATCAGTGAGGAAGGTTAATCGATGACTTCGCCGGTCTTCTTTGAGACACGAACCTTGCGACCATCGGCGAGGATCTGGAACCCGACGCGGGTCGGCTGTCCTCCCTGAATTACCATCACATTCGAGATATCTAGCGGCGATTCGCGCTCGATAATCCCACCTGCTATACCCTGCTGGCGGTTAGGACGCTCATGATGCTTGAGCATATTTACACCCTCGACAAGCACCTTATTTTTCTTTGTCAGAATTTCAATGACACGACCTCGTTTGCCCTTATCCCGCCCGGAAAGAACCACTACCTGGTCATTCTTCTTAATTTTAAATCTTATCGCCATATTAGCCTCAATCGCTGCCGTCCGTTAAAAGACCTCAGATCACTTCGGGCGCCAGACTGACAATCTTCATAAACCCACGATCTCGCAGTTCGCGCGCAACGGGTCCAAAGACACGGGTACCGATCGGATCTCCGTCATTCTTGATCAGGACGGCGGCATTCTGATCGAAGCGAATATAGGTGCCATCCTTGCGGCGGACCTCTTTACGAGTCCTGACGATAACCGCCTTGACTACCTGCTTCTTTTTGACCGTACCGTCAGGGTTGGCTTCCTTGACGGAAGCCGTAATCACATCGCCAACGCTGGCGCGTGAACCGATGTTGCCGCCAAACGGAAGAATCATGGCAATCTTCTTTGCACCGGAGTTATCGGCAACATCCAGAATCGATCGCATCTGAACCATAACAAATCTCCTTCAAGAGTACGCATCTACAAATCAAAAACCGACCAGGCAGTCAAACGAAAAGCAAACCATCATAGTACCAGCTAGCGATCATCGGTGTAAATCCTGCGATGCAGAATCGCCGATCGACCCTGGGTAGCAACTACTTGGAAGCCTTCCGCAGAACCTCAACCACTCTCCAGCGCTTCCGCGCCGAAATCGGCCGAGTCTCGGCTATCTTGACCTGGTCGCCGATTGCGACTCCCTCGATCTCATTGTGCGCCATGAATTTAGCACGCTTGCGCACATAACGCTTGTAGACGGGGTGTTTGACGAGACGATCGACACGAACAACGACCGTCTTCATCATCTTGTCGCTTGTAACAATCCCGATCTTTTCTGTCCGATGTCCCCGCTCCGGAGCCGCTATGACCGGCTGATCAGGAGTGGCAGTCTCCACAGTTTCGGTGATATCCTTGGTTTCTTCAGTCATAACAATATTATTCTTCTCGGTTCGTTATACCGGTTGAATCCGCCTATTTTTCGATCCCGAGGGCACGCCCGCGAAGGAGCGTCTTCAACTGAGCAAGCTCTTTCTTATCGGTCCTGAGTCGTTTGACGGTGTCGGTATCCCCCAACGCCTTCTTGAAGTTGAGACGGAATAGTGATTCCTTGATCTCGGCGACACGTTTGACCAGATCTTCACTGGTCTGCTCACGAACTGAATCCAGTTTAGCCTTCACAGTCCACCGCCTTCCTGATCCTGACGCGAAACAAACTTGGTCCTGATCGACAGTTTGGCAGCAGCGAGCTCCATCGCACGCTTTGCTGTCGCCTCATCGACCCCTTCCATCTCAAAAAGTATCCGTCCAGGCTTGACGACTGCAACCCAGCCTTCAGGAGCACCTTTTCCTTTACCCATTCGGGTTTCAGCCGGTTTCTTTGTGATCGGCTTATCAGGAAAGATGCGGATCCAGAGTTTGCCGCCGCGCTTGACGTAGCGAGTGATCGCGACACGACCAGCCTCGATCTGCTTTCCAGTGACCCACGCCGCCTCGAGTGCTTTCAGTGCGTATTCACCGAAGGCGATCGTCGAGCCACGCTGAGCAACCCCGGTTCGACGTCCGCGCTGCTGTCTGCGATATTTGACCTTTTTGGGTATTTTATATTCAGCCATAACTTAATCCGGTAGTTCGGAGTTCCGCACTGGATTGAAGGAGACTTGCTCCAATCACCCTGCCCGGTCAGCTCCGGAATTTATCGTTTCATCATCGCTTCCCGCGGGTTCATAATATCTCCGCGGTAGATCCAGACCTTGATCCCGATGACGCCAAAAGTCGTATTGGCTTCGGCAAAGCCGTAATCGATATCGGCACGAAGCGTATGCAGCGGAAGGCGACCCTGGAGGGTCCACTCTGAACGTGCAATCTCTGCTCCATTGAGGCGACCAGAGATCCGAACCTTGATGCCCAGGGCACCAAATCGCAGAACCTCTTCGATGGTCTTTCGCATTGCACGTCGAAAAGCGATTCGCTTTTCAAGCTGTTGGGCAATCTTCTCTGCCTGGAGCTGCGCATTGAGCTCTGGTTTGGAGATCTCGCGGATGTCGATCAAAATTTCACGATGGGTTTGCCGACTAATCTCCTGCTTCAGCTTATCAATCTCAGCCCCCTTGCGGCCGATGATGATTCCCGGACGTGAAGTGTAGATGATGATCCGAAGCCGATTGGCGGCACGATCGATCTCGATCTGCGAGACACCGGCGGTCGCAAAACGCGCCTTGAGTTCTTTCTTGAGCTTCAGATCCTCGAGCAGCAACTTGCCAAACTCGCGCTTGGAAAACCAGCGCGAATGCCAGGTGCGGTTATAGCCAAGTCTGAACCCATACGGATGTACTTTCTGACCCATGCTTTTCTCCGTTGACGAAATCTTGTTCTGCTATTGAGCAGACTCCGTAGCAGTTCCTGCCGCTTCCGGTCTGGTTGCGGATTTAGCCTCGCGCTTGTCACTCGATACAACGACTGTGAGGTGGCTGTAATGGCGACGTTCGCGGTAGGCCCGACCCATCGGCGCGGGGCGCACACGGCGCCGGTTCTTAGTCGCACCGGTACCGACATAACACTCCTTGACCCAGAGCAGATCGACATCGACCAGCACGTTATCAGTCTGGGCGCGCTGCTCGGCGTTGGCCCGCGCCGACTCGAGGACCTTAAAGATCAGGCCGGCGGCACGCTTGTTGGTAAAGCGCAGAATCTCGCGGGCATCACTGTAATTGCGGCCCCGGATGAGATCCATGACCAGCTTCGCCTTTTGTGACGATATTTTGACATTGG
>JBEIMN010000045.1:0-11450 GCA_040378705.1 Acidobacteriota bacterium | reverse complement strand
CTCTCGCCGCGCCTCGGGAGGTGATCAATGCTGGTGGGCGTGCGGTACGACTCGATCCGGGACTGGCCGGCGGCGAGGTGGTTCGGGACTGACCATGGCGCGAATACTCATCAATGCTCTCGCCTCGACGGCTGGTGGCGGAAGAACCTACCTGCGGAATGTGCTCCCGCGACTCGGGAGCCTGTCGGCGAATGATATGAGTTACGTCATTCTTGTTCCGGCGGAGCATCGCCACGAATATCGGGTATTCGAAAGCAGTCGGGTCGAGATTCGGTCTGTACCCTTTGCCGGCGGTCTGGCAAAACGCTGGTGGTGGGAGCAGACCGGACTGCGGCGTCTGATCGGTGAAGAGTCGATCGATCTGCTTGTCGCGCTTGGCAATTTCGCGATGTGGCGATCACCCGTCCCCCAGATTCTCTTCAACCGAAGCGACCTCAACTTTTCGCAGACATTTCGGAAGGATCTGCTGGCGCGGCGCGAATGGGCAATGTGGTGTGGGCAGGTGGTCAAATCGATGCTCGCGCGGATCTCGATCCGGCAGGCGACAGTCAATGTCGTCCCGACAAAGGCTTTCGGCGAGCAGATCCGCCGGGTAAAGTGCCGGCGACCGCTTCGCGTCGAGGTCCTCACTTTTGGCTTTGACCGCGCCATCTTTCAGGCTGATCCGCAGCCACCGGAATGGCTCGAGGCGCGATTGCCCCGAGATACAGGAGTGAGGCGGCTGCTCTATGTCAGCCACTACAACTACTTTCGAAACTTCGAAACCCTCTTGCGGGCATTGCCGGAACTGAAACGACGCGTCCTGGAATCATCCGGGCAGCGGGTCGAACTGGTGCTGACGACAGAGATCGCGCGCGGGGCAATCCACGGTGGTTACGATGCGACTCAGGCGGCGCGGCTGATCGAGCAGCTCGGGATTGGCAATGATCTCCAAATGCTCGGCGGGGTGCGATACGAACAGCTTCATCACCTGTACGAGCGGTGTGATCTGTTTGTCTGTCCGTCATATTCTGAGAGTTTCGGTCATCCACTGGTCGAGGCGATGGCCGGTGGAATGGCGATCGCAAGCGCAGATCTTCCGGTCCATCGCGAGGTTTGCGGTGATGCGGCATCATACTTCGACCCTTTCGATCCCGACGATCTCGCACGCTGCGGCGCAGAGCTCCTTGCAGATCAATGGCGCCAGAACTATTTGGCCCAAAAGGGTCTCGCCCGAATCGCGAACTTCTCGTGGGATGGCCACGTCCGTGGACTGGTCGAACTGATCGGGCGGGTCCTGACGTCCGGGAGCCCGTAACCGCGAATCACTTTTCCGGCGAAAGGTACTATACTGTCTGCCTGACGAGATATTTCCGGCTTGACGACTATGAAAATTCCATTATCCGTAATCATTCCAGTCAGGAACGAAGAGCGAAATATGACGGCCTGCCTGGAGAGTGTCGCCTTTGCGGACGATATCTGGGTCGTCGATTCGGGAAGTACCGACCGAACGGCCGAGATTGCAGTCAGCTTTGGCGCGCGTGTCGTCGAGTTCGATTATCACGGTGGTTTTCCCAAAAAGAAGAACTGGGCACTCGCTAACCTCCCATTCCGGCACGAATGGATACTGCTGATCGACGCCGATGAGCGGGTGACACCGGAGCTCGAGGACGAGATTCGGTCGGTGCTGGCGGAGGATCGCGGGATCGACGGCTACTACATCAACCGCAAGCTGATATTTCTTGGCCGCTGGATCAGGCATTGCGGCTGGTATCCGAGCTGGAACCTGCGGCTCTTCAGGCATCGGCTCGGGAGGTATGAGAAGCTCGAGGCGGAAGAGGTCGAAAATGCCGGCGATGTGGAAGTTCACGAACACGTCGTTCTCGACGGACAAACCGCCTATCTGACGCAGGATCTGCTCCACGAAGACTTCAAGAGCGTCTATCATTTTGTCGAGCGCCACAATCGCTACTCGAACTGGGAAGCGAAGGTCTACCACAATTTCGCGACTGGCATCGACGGGGCAAGCCGGATCGAGGCCTCGCTCTTCGGCTCGCCACTCGCGAGAAAGCGCTACCTGAAACGACTCTGGGTCCGGCTGCCATTTCGTCCACTACTTCGATTTATCTGGATGTACATCGTCAGGCGTGGATTTCTCGACGGCCGGCCGGGGCTCATCTTCTGCACGTTGATGACGATGCACGAAGCGGTGATCGCGGCAAAAATATACGAACAGGAACGGCTGGGGAGATAGTCGATGTGTGGAATCTGCGGACTCGCCGGCTTTGCCAATTCGGGGCTTTACGGCGCCGATGAACCGGCCATCATTGAGCGGATGATGAAGACGCTGGTCCATCGCGGGCCCGATGATGGCGGAAGTGAATATATTCCAAAGCACGATCTTGGGCTCGGCCATCGACGACTGAGCATCATCGATCTCTCTGAACGCGGACGACAGCCGATGTCGAACGAGGATGGGACGCTGCGCATCAGCTTCAACGGCGAGATCTACAACCACCGTGAGCTCAAGGCAACACTCGATCCGGCACGCCACCAGTTTCGATCGGCAACCGATACCGAAACGATCCTTCATCTCTACGAAGAGCGTGGAACTGCGGCGTTTGCCGCACTGAACGGCATGTTCGCGCTCGCGCTTTACGATGCGCCAAGGCAGCGTCTCTTTCTGGTGCGCGACCAGTTCGGCATCAAGCCGCTCTACTATTATTCAGCCGGGGGGCGATTACTCTTCGGCTCGGAGATCAAATGCCTCCTCGCATCAGGACACTACACCCCGGAGGTTGACTGGCAGTCGGTTCATGACTTCTTCTCCTACCTTTACGTCCCCTCGCCACAGACGATGTTTCGCGGAATAAGCCAGGTACCGGCGGCGCACATACTTGAGTACGATCTGCGGCAGAGGCGCATTCATTCTATCAGCCGGTACGGGTCGATTGGCCGGTACGGGTCGATTGGCACGGCGAAAAGTCCAAAGGATTTCGACGAAGAGTCGGAGATCAGGCGACTGATGACCGCGTCTGTGAAGCGGCAGATGCTCAGTGACGTGCCGCTTGGGGCCTTCCTCTCCGGGGGAGTAGATTCGAACATCATCGTCGGGCTGATGGCAACCCATTCATCGCGACCGGTCAAAACCTTCACGGTCCGCTTCGACGAACCTGGAATGGAGTACTATGACGAGCGACGGGAGGCACGTCGGATCGCCGAGAGGTTCGGAACGGAACACCACGAGTTGCCGATCGACCTCTCACACCCGGAGGAGATGCTGGATCTACTCGAATATTTCGACCAGCCATTTGGAAACACGACCTTTTATCTGACCTCGCTTCTATCGCGCTACACGCGTGAGCACGTGACAGTGGCCCTCTCGGGCGCGGGCGGCGACGAACTTTTCGGCGGGTATCCGCGCTATCGCGCAGTCCAGGCCATGCGCTGGTTGCGACTAATCCCGGGATGGGCCGGGCGCGCGGCGCTCAACCTGCTCAGTCCGCTCCGTGATCGCTTCGCCGACCGAAGACTCCATCGCGTGCGGGCTTTACTGGCCGGGCTCGATCCTGACCCGGCGACGCAGTACCTGAAATGGGTCTACTATCTCGACGAGACGCGCAAGGCGGAACTGCTCCGACCGCGTGCCGACGCCCCGCTCCCATCGGCGCGCATTCTGGCGGATCGGCTGCGGGACATCTCTGCCAACTGGTCATCAGGTTCGGGCAATTCAGCAGGTATTGACGATGGCAATCTGTTCTCATTTCTCGATGTCGGGACATTTCTGCCCGACAATCTCCTTGAATATTCAGATCGAATGAGCATGGCGTGGTCGCTTGAACTGCGTGTTCCCTTCCTCGACCCTGAACTGGTCGAGCTCGCATTCCGGATTCCATTCAATCGAAAGATGGATCGTCACGGCAGCAAGCTCTGCCTGCGGCGCGCCTTTGCCGACCTGATCCCAGAGGAGAACCGTGGAATTCCAAAGAAGGGGTTCAATCTTCCGCTTGGCGCCTGGATGCGGAGTCGCTTTGACCGCTATTTCGACGATCTGTTGCCGCGCGACTATGTCGAACGCGAAGGCATCTTCAATTTCGACGCGATCAGCCGGCTGCGCGATGAGCACAGACGGGGGCAGCGCGACAATTCCTATGAGCTCTTCGCCATTCTCTCCTTCGATACCTGGTATCGAAAATATATTACACGGACACTTCCAATGAAGATGTTCCCGGGGATCATATGAAACAGGTTATACAGCATTTTCGTTCCGGAGTACTGCGTGTCGAGGAGGTGCCAGAGACGATCTGCCAGCCGGGAGGGATACTGGTCTCCAACGTGAGTTCGCTGATCAGCGCCGGGACGGAGAAGATGGCGATCGACCTGGCGCGAAGATCACTGGTTGGCAAGGCGCGTGAGCGTCCCGATCTTGTCCGGCAGGTGATGCAGAAGATCCGGCGTGACGGGCTGGCCAGCACGCTGCAAACGGTCCGTGCACGTCTCGAAACGCCGCTCGCCCTTGGCTACAGTTGCGCCGGCATAGTCCGGGAAGTCGGACGCGGGGTGACGGAGTTCCAGGTTGGAGATCGTGTCGCCTGCGCCGGCATGAACTATGCGTCACACGCCGAGACGGTCTTCGTGCCAAAGAATCTGGCGGTCCGGATACCGGGAGAGCTCTCCTTCGATCACGCCGCATTCGTGACGCTCGGGGCGATTGCCCTCCAGGGAGTACGGACAGCCGAGGTTCGGCTTGGTGAGTCTGTCGCGGTCATCGGGCTTGGCCTGCTCGGACAGTTGACGCTCCAGATTCTGAAATCGGCTGGTTGCCGGGTCATCGGGATCGATCTTGATCCGGTGAAGATCGATCTCGCACGCACGCTTGGCGCCGATGCGACATCATTGCGAAGCGGCGATGTCGCCGGCATCGTCTCGCGTCACACTGATGGCGCCGGAGTCGATGCCGTGATCATCACTGCCGCGGCAGAGACGAACGATCCGGTCGAGCTCGCCGCCCTGATCGCTCGTGATCGCGCGATCGTCTCGGTCGTCGGCGCCGTCGGGATGAACCTGCCCCGAAAACCCTACTACGAAAAAGAGCTGCAACTGCGGACGTCACGCTCATATGGGCCAGGCCGCTACGATCGCCAGTACGAAGAGCTCGGAATCGATTACCCGATCGGCTATGTCAGGTGGACGGAGCGCCGCAATATGCAGGAATTTCTGCGCCTCGCCGCCAATGGATCGATCGACCTCGACCGGCTGATCTCGCATCGCTTTCCGATCGAAGAGGCTGAAAAAGCCTATGGAATAATCACGACGCCCAATAATGCCAATAATAGCGGATACCTTGGGATTCTCCTCTGCTATCGCCCTGCGGTGGCCAGACCGTCCGGGCCCGGCGCGATCAGGCTTCCGGCCTCCGACCGGCAGCGGCGGCATGGATCGATCGGTCTCGGAATGATCGGGGCCGGCAATTTCGCGAAGAGCGTCCTCCTGCCACGAATCGCCGCCCGCAAACAGTTCGAACTGATCGGGATTGCCACCGCGACTGGAAAGAATGCCCGCGCGATCGGGACACAGTTCGGCTTTCGGACCTGCACGACAGACTATCGCGAACTGCTCGGAGATCCGGAAATCGACGCGATCGTGATCGCGACCCGCCACGAGAGCCACGCCAGAATGGTGACCGCGGCGCTCGAAGGCGGCAAGGCCGTCTTCGTCGAAAAACCGCTGGCAATCGATGCCGTCGGCCTGCAAAATGTCGTCGACGCCGCCGCGCCGGGAAGCAGAATACTTGTCGGCTTCAATCGCCGCTACGCGCCACTCAGCGTAGAGATGAAAAAATTCCTTGAAGAGGCCGGTCCGCTGGCGATCTCATATCGCGTCAATGCCGGCTTGATACCGCGCGAAAGCTGGATCCAGGGCGATGAGGGCGGCGGCCGGATCATCGGCGAGTGCTGCCATTTCGTCGATCTGATGCAGTTTCTGACCGGAGCCGATCCAATTGGCGTCTACGCCGTGCAACATCCCGACGGCCCCGACACCCTGAGCGCGGTGATCCGCTTCAGTGATGGCTCGATCGGGTCGCTCAACTATTTTGCCAACGGTGACCGGAGTCTCCCCAAGGAACGAATCGAGGCATTTGCCGGCAGCCGGACCGCCGTCCTCGACGATTTCAGGAGCCTTGAACTGCGCCACGACGGCAAACAACGAACCATCCGCAAGAGCGGTCAGGACAAGGGATTCGACGCCGAGATCGAGGCTTTCCTGACAGCCCTTCAACGCGGTACGCCAATGCCGATCTCACTCGAGAGTCAGATTCTGACCACCCGCACAACCTTTGCCATCGACGAATCGATGCGCACCGGCAAGGCAGTCAGCCTGTGAAGATCGGGCGGTTCATCCGCACCATCAGCCACCTCCGATGGCGGCAAATCGTCTACCGCCCGTGGCGCGTCGCGCAAAAGCTTGCCTATCGCCGCTTCCCGCGCCTGATCTCGCACGGGATCGCGCCCGGCCATCCCGCTCCACACGTCACCACCAGCACCAGGCTGAAATTCAGAAGCGTGCTGCTCGAAGATCTGACTCACCTTGCACCAGATCGCGAAACCATCGAGCGTCAGCACCAGCAACTGCGCGCGGGCCAATTCAGCTTCCTCAACCAGACACTCGAACTCGGAACCCCCGACTGGAACCGTCGCCACGGCAGTCATCTCTGGAACTTCCAGCTGCACTATTTTCCATTTACGCTCGGATGCGCACAGCGATATCTGGAAAACCGACTCCCCGCCGATTTCGCCCCGTGTCGCCACCTGATCGAAAACTGGATTGAAAAGGCTCGCCCCGGAGTGAGCGATGGCTGGGACGCCTATCCACTCTCGGTCCGCGTCGTCAACTGGATCTTTGCTCTGACACTGCTCGCCGACGACTACCCGGATCAGGATTTTCTCGATCGATGGCGTGGCTCCATCTGGCGGCAGCTCAACTATCTTTCAAACCATCTCGAATACCACCTGCTTGCCAATCACCTCTTCAGGAATATCCGGGCGCTGGTAATCGGCGGACTCTTCTTCGACAACCTGGTCTGGCTGAGACGCGGTGAAAAGCTTCTCTGGCAGGAGCTCGACGAACAGGTGCTTCCCGATGGCGGCCACTTCGAACGCGCGCCAATGTACCACGCCCAGACGCTGTCTGACGTGATCGAATGTGTCGCTCTCCTCCGTCATTTCGGCCGTCCACTCCCGGCCGGAACCACCGACCGGATCGTCAGGATGACAGACTTTCTTGAAGCTCTCAGTTATCGTGATGGCCGGCTGGCGCTGTTCAACGATTCCGCTTCGACCGCCGAAACACTCCCGCAACCGATCATCCGCGCGGCACGTCGAATCGCTCCCCGACCGCCAGGTCCCACTCCAAACGAGTTTCCATCGACCGGCTACTACACCTGGGAATCAGCGGATGGCGATGAGAAGATAATCGTCGATGCCGGGCCTCCCTCCGTCGCCTACAACGCCGCCCACGCCCACTGCGATCTGCTGAGCTTTGAACTCAGGCTTGGCGGCCGTCCACTGATTGTCGATACCGGAGTCCACGGGTATGGTGGCGATCTCTACCGCGAATACTGCCGCTCAACACGGGCACACAATACGATCAGGATCGATGGCGCGGAACAGTCGGAGATCTGGGGAACTTTTAGAATGGGGGGAATGGCCCAACCAGCGGAATCATCCGCCATCTCGAAGAGCGATCAATGGCATTTTCACGGCGCTGCCTACCCTTTCAACGGTCATCTCATTAACGGTCAACTCACTAACAGCCGGCGCAGTGGCAGTCTGCGACACGACCGCCGCATCACACGTGACGCCGCCGGCGTCTGGACAATCGAGGATCGAATCGACGGTGCCGGCTTCAGTTTTGTCGAGAGCTTTCTCCATCTACATCCGGAGGTTCACCTGACGATCGAGACCGATCATTCCGCCATTCTGCACGCTGGCGCACTAAAATATCGGCTGATCACGTTTGGAGAAACAGACCGTGTATCGACAAAATGGATCACCGCCACCGATGGAAGCCCCGATGGCTGGTATTTTCCGGAATTCGGCGTCGCTCTCGCCTCGCGGATGCTCGTCGTCCGCTTCACCGGCACGATCGGCGAACCGTTCGGCTTCAGAATTGTACCGATTACCACGCCGCGTAAGGCGTGAGACCGTATAGCATCATATGACGATGACCCCGTTGCGAATCACATTTCTCTGCCAGTATTTTCCGCCCGAGATGGGAGCCCCGGCGGCGCGAACATTTGAACACGCCCGCCACTGGGTCGCGCTCGGCCACAAAGTTACTGTCATCACCGGATTCCCCAACCATCCAACCGGCATCATCCGCCCGGAGTATCGCGGAATGTTCGTCAGGCGTGAAGAGGTCGAGGGGATCGACCTGCTCCGAACCTGGGTCTACTGTGCGCCGAACAAGGGCTTTCTGAAGCGGGTCCTCAACTTCCTCTCGTTCTTCTTCTCGTCGCTAATCCTTGGAGGAATCAGAACCGGCAAGCCCGACGTCGTCATCGGAACATCGCCCCAATTCTTCTGCGCTGTCGCTGCCTGGCTGCTCAGCCGCTGGAAACGCGTCCCCTTCGTCTTCGAGGTCCGCGACATCTGGCCGCAATCGGCAATCGAACTCGGCGCACTCAGGAATCCGGTCGTCATCCGGGTGCTCGAAGCGATCGAGCAACTCCTCTATCGCGAGGCCTCACTGATCGTCGTCGTCGCTGAATCGACGCGCCCCTACCTTCTCGCCTGCGGTGTCAGCGCGGACAAGATCGCAGTCATTCCAAATGGGATCGACCCACGCTTCTCGGCCTCCACCAACCGCACACCGGACAGCATCCGGCGCGAAATCGGCGGCGAAGAGAAGTTTATTGTCTCCTACATCGGAACACACGGCATGTCGCACGCACTCGAAATACTGCTCGCCGCGGCACACCAACTTGAAAAGATGTCGCCCCAACTCCCCATCCACTTCCTCTTCGTCGGGGAGGGCGCGGAGAAATCACGACTGCTCGAAATTGCCGCATCCTGCCAGCTCAGCAACGTCACGTTTCTTCCCGAACAACCACGTGAGACTCTCCCCGCTTTCTACCTGGCAAGCGATGTCGGCATCGTCCCGCTCCGCCGTCTTCCGATCTTCACCAAGGTCCTTCCATCAAAACTCTTCGAATTGATGGGGATCGGCTGTCCAATAATTTGCAGTGTCGAGGGGGAAGCGGCACAATTGGTCGACCGTTCAGGCGCCGGAATTTGCATCGAGCCGGAGAATGCCGCAGCCCTGTGCGAGGCCATTCTTCGGTTGCGCGACGATCGCAGCTTACGACAGCGGATGAGCCAGGCCGGTCAGGAGTTTGTTCGGACCAACTACTCGCGAACCGTTATGGCGGAAAAGTACATCGAAGTTCTATGCCGCCACCTGCTCCAAATATGCTGACGTATCTGATCCTCTTCGTCATCTCCTCCCTGAGCACGCTGCTGCTGACGCCGCTGGTGCGCAGAAAAGCACGCCAGTGGGGGTCGATCGCTGTCCCAGACCAGGGGCGCCACATTCACGCCACGCCAACGCCAAGACTGGGCGGGATCGCCATCTATCTCGGCTTTCTATTCGCGCTCAGCATCATTCCGCTGTCCGGCAATCTGCTCAGCGATATCTTCGCCACAAATTTTTCACGGATCCTTGCCCTGCTTCTTCCGGCGACGCTCATCTTTGCCTTCGGCATCTATGACGACTTTCACAGCGCAAGCGCGCCACTCAAGATCCTCTTCCAGACGATCGCCGCGACCTCGCTCTATTTCAGCGGACTTCGCATCGACAATCTCTCATCACCCTTCGGCGGCTTCTGGAAATTGCCGCTGCTGCTCAGCTTCGCACTGACCGCGCTCTGGGTCATCCTGATCACCAACGCCTTCAATCTCATCGATGGCATCGACGGACTCGCCGCCGGCGCATCGATCTTTGCCCTCTTCTCGATCCTCGTCTTCTCGATCGCCCAGGGAAATCCAGAGATCAGCCTCCTCTCAATCACGCTTCTCGGCGCCGTACTTGGGTTTCTTCGCTACAACTTCAATCCGGCGACCATCTTCCTTGGCGATTCGGGCAGCCTCTTCCTTGGCTTCATGGCCGCCGCACTCTCTCTTGCCGGATCTCAGAAGGGCTCGACGATCGTGGCCATCGCCATTCCACTCGTCTCATTCGGACTACCACTAACCGAAGCCGGGCTCTCACTCGCCCGCCGCTTCCTGAGCGGAGCGCCGCTTCTCGCCGGCGATCGCGGCCACATCCATCACCGCCTGCTCGACCGCGGACTGACCCAGCGCCAGGCCGCAATCCTGCTCTACGCCGTCTGCGCACTCTTCTCACTCTTCGGCCTTATGCTGCTCAACCCGCAGCGAAATATCGGTGCGCTCGTCTTCTTCATCGTCGGCGTCGGACTCATCCTTGGCGTTCAGCACCTTCGCTATCCTGAATTCAGCGAACTCGGCAGCCAGATCCGGCGCAGCGTCCATCGTCGCCGCCGAACCATTGCCGCCAATGTCCGCCTCCGTCGCCTTGTCACCAACCTCGACCAGGTCACCTCCGTCGATGAGCTGATCGCCGCCCTCACCAGGTTGCCGATTAGTGACGAGTTCGACGCGATCAGACTCGAAGTCGCCAGTGGTGCCACTCTCTGGAACTGGGAACGTGACGCTCAGCATTGCCCAATCGAGGCGCAAACCTGGAGACTCACGGTTCCGCTCCTCGGCGAGGATGCCACCCCACTCGGGCGAATCACCTTCGACCGCGATATACGCCGTGGCGCTCCCGTGATCGAGCTGGCGACCCTCTGCGAAAACCTGGCCCGCGAGGTCGAGAACTCACTTAAGAAGATTCAGGATTTTGGCAGTCGTGAGATAGAGCGCTGAGAACCAAAATTTGAGCCAGACAAGGACTGACGGAACTGAACCAGAAGACTCTGTGTTCACGATCA
Source organism: Acidobacteriota bacterium (assembly GCA_040378705.1). Taxonomy (GTDB): domain Bacteria; phylum Acidobacteriota; class Blastocatellia; order RBC074; family RBC074; genus CAIOZW01. The sequence goes on along the minus strand of JBEIMN010000045.1, from coordinate 460 downwards.
GCGGAATCCGCCGGGACCTCACGCCAAGATGCAAAGTGGGAAAGGTGAGAAGAGATGATGAAGATGTCTCACACGCCCCATCGCGTTGGATCAGGCAAATACACGGCACGGAAATGCCGGGGCGGTTCGCCAACCGCCCCTACCGGGCGTGGATTCTGCCAGCGGGCATCATTTACCCTGATCATCTTGTGGCGTTTATTCTTTGCGTCTTTGTCAGAGCCAAAAAAGAAGAGACAATGCCCTCGCCTGCGTGGATCAGTTTACGAATCAGGAAGGGACCTCACGCAAAGACGCTAAGACGCAAAGGGGGAAAGGTGGGAAGAGATGAAGAAGGCGTCTCACACGCCCCATCGCGTAGGATCTCGCAAACACACCGCACAGACATGCTGGGGCGGTTCGCGAACCGCCCCTACACGGCGTGGATTCTGCCAGCGGACATTATTTACCCTGATCATCTTGT
>JBEIMN010000044.1:0-11488 GCA_040378705.1 Acidobacteriota bacterium | reverse complement strand
GATGTTCGTGAAATATTCCTATTGGTAGCATCTCTTTTCCCATAATCTTCCAGTCGATAAATTCTACTAATTCTATTTGGTCTATTTGGTATTGATAGCGTGATCGCTCACCGGGCCATGGTAGATCTGTTCACCGGCCTCGATTGCAACAGTGAGCCTGTTCTGGCGTTGCGGCAGCGGGCAGGTGGCATAGATCGTGAAGGCGCAGGGCGGATTGACCGCCTGGTTGAAATCGATCTCGACCTTACCATCAATTGGAAGGCTGGTGTAGAGGAATCGAGCCGCGCCATAGGTTGTCCGGTTGCTGGTCAGATCACGAAAGATGATAAAGAGCTTATTGCCGCCGACCGCGACCGGTTCGAGCGAGTAATCCTGCCCCTTCAGGCTGAACTTGAGCAGGCCGGGACTCTGATATTTTTCGATGTCGCCGAGGATATTGATGACCGGAACCTCCTTCGGGCTCGCGTGGGGGATGAAGGTCGCCGTGACGCGGTACTCTTCATTCGCCGGATACCAGCGGAGTCCGGTAAAGTTGCGGCGGGCATTGCTGTTGCGATCCTTGAAGCGGATCCCGAATTTGTCACCACGCTTCAGGACGATGAAGGTCAGATCGCCCTGTACAATCGGGCGGGAGGAGTTGGCGGTCAGGGTCAGGTCGAGGTCGCGAACTGGCCGACCATCGATCGTCACCGCGACCCCCTCCGCCACACGCAGGCCAACCCTGTCACCCGTCAGCTCGAACGATCCGATCCGCGGTGGCGCGCCGGCGGTCGGCAGGACGAGATCATTGGTCGGGGCCGCTCCGAAATCATTCGTCCCCTCGCGCAGCCAGAAGAGTCCGGCAACCGTCAGCCATCCATCGTCGGCCTTCAGTTTCGCCTCGCGATCGAGGCGCCAGGCGGCGAGATCCTTCTCGTACTTCGATTGTGCCGCTACTCCAAGGGCAAGACTCAGAAGCAGTATCGTCGTCGTGGTAAGTTGTCTGATCACTGTGCGCTCCTTTTTTGTGATTAATAAAAAAGAAACCCGCTGATGGCCTGAAGGCTGTCAGCGGGTTTCGCGGTCAAAATCGTTGAACGGTACTATTATTCCCTCAGACCAGTCTCCAGGTATGGGTATGGACAACAGGCCATACACATACAGTTACACGGACAACAACAGATCGAGGTGAGACAGGTGGAGTTCGGGCTGGTAGAGTTGCAGGCGACAACGACCGGCGCACCGCCGGTGGAGAGATCGAATCGAATTGTCGCGTCAATGCCCATAGGAATAATTAAAAGCGAAGGGTGGTTATAAGCCATGCCTGATGACAAGTCAAGCGAGTCCCGATTATGACGCGAGAGCGGGGCCGCTCCATCAGGGCAATCACATTTTAAGAGTAAGCCGTTTCCAGTGCCCCCCCAAATTACCAACGAAAGAAATTATGAGCTGCAAAATGCGCTCACCCTGGCCGCCCCATTTCGCGTGCCGCCGCTCACCATTCACCTTTTGCCGTTCGCCGCTCCGTCGTGGTAAATTCGTTTTTATGCCATTCAAAGACTGTCCGCTCTGCGGGCGCACTGGAAATCAACTCTTGTCCGAAGGTGACTGGAGAGACGAGGAGCTGATCCGATTGATCAGCATGAGCGCTCCCGGCTGGTCGCCGGATCGCGGGGTCTGCCATCCCTGTCTGGGCCTCTTCCGGGGCGGGCTCGACCGGTTCAGATCCAACCCGACGGTCTTTCACGATGGGCGGCTCCATATTCTGCCGACGCCATTGCGCGTCGGCGCAGATGAGCGCTTCTGCGGGCGTGGCGTAACGATTGCGTTTCTCGACTCCGGTTTCTATCCGCACGCGGACCTCGTTGAGCCATCCAACCGAATTCTGCATTACGAAAACATTGTCGATCCGGACTTCGATCCGGAGGAGATCCGGCGTCCCGACGTCTCGAGCTGGCATGGGATGATGACGTCCGTGGTTGCGACGGGTAATGGCTATCTCTCGAATGGCATCTATCGCGGCATCGCCTCGGAGGCGAAGCTGGTCCTCGTCAAGGTTGGCTCGGCACACCGGATACTCCACGATGACATTCGCCGCGGGATCGAGTGGACGATCGAGAATCGGGAGCGGTTCAACATCAGGGTGGTCAATATCTCCTGTGGTGGAGATTACGAAGCCTCCTACCTGACGGATGGTCTGTCGCAGGCAGCGGAGAACGCAGTGCGGGCGGGAATGGTCGTAGTCTGCGCGGCGGGCAATGTCGGCAATTCGCCCGATCACGCCGTGCTGCCGCCGGCATCGACGCCGGCGGTGATCACAGTCGGCGGGTTCAACGACAAGAACACACTCGAACTCGAAGACAACGAAGTCTACCATTCATCGTACGGACCGACGATCGACGGGCTGCAGAAGCCGGAGATCGTCGCCCCAAGCATCTGGCTGGCGGCGCCGATTCTGCCCAATACGGCAACGGCAACCGAGGCCTGGCTCTATGATCGTCTCCAGAATACTCCGGACAGCGAGCTTCGCGACGTGCTAAGGTCGCACCGGGGAATCGATCAGAACCTTGATCTCGCGGTCGAGCTGCCAATCTATCTGATCCGCCACCTGCTGGCGATCAGGCTTCACGACGCGAATGTGATCAGCGGCCACTACAAGCATGTCGACGGGACGAGCTTTGCCGCACCGATCGTCTCTTCGGTCGTCGCGCAGATGCTCGAAGCCAACCCCGCGCTTCAGCCGTGGCAGATCAAGCGGATTCTGATTGAGACGGCGATCAGGCTGAAGCGGGTTTCGGTCGAGCGGCAGGGTTGGGGCACGGTTATTCCATCCCTTGCAGTCGCGCGTGCGCTGGCCCGATAGTGCAATAATACAATGTTCGTGATTGCCAATGTATCTTATCGACGGGAACAATGTGATGGGCCAGCGTGTCGGCTGGCACCGCGACAAGCCGGCGGCGCGGCGAAGGCTGCTTGACGATCTCGTCCACCTCGCGCGGGTGCGAAAGATACGGATCGGAGTGGTCTTCGACGGGCGGCCGGATACAGCATTCCCGGATGGATCAAGTTTTCAGGGTGTCAAAATCTACTATGCCTCACCGGGATCGGATGCCGACACACGGCTGGTCGAACTGGTCGAAGCGGCGCGGGAACGCCGAAATCTGACCGTCATCACCTCAGATGGCCAGCTGACTTCGCAGATTCGTGTCCGCGGCGTTCGCGTCATGAGGTCGGGAGAGTTTCGCGGCTGGATCGATGCCGCCTGGCAATTGCCGGCCGCTGAAGACCAGCCACGCATCAAAAACGAAGAGATGGGGAGCTGGCTCAGATATTTCGGGGTTGAACCGGATGAAGGGGCAGATGAAGGGGCAGATGAAGAGCCAGACGATTGACTGGACGGCACCCAATTCAGCTCACGGGCGCGGGCTGCGTCACCTCGCAGGGTTGATCAGGCAGACTGACGGGCAGTGAGGCATTCTCAAAACGGATACTTTTATGGATTCTATCCGGCATCGATCGATCGCAATCATCTACCTTGGACTCTGCGCCGCGGCGGGGCTGCTGATGCTCTTCCTGTTCCGGGATGGCTGTCAGCAGGATGGCGGGCTCCACTATCTCTTTGCCAAATGGGCGTGGCATCATCCCGGGCTCTTTGTCGGGGTCTGGTCACGTCCGCTCTATACGACAGTGTACGCCTTTCCAGCGCTTCTCGGGTATGATGCCGCGCGGAGCCTGACGGTGGCGATCTGCCTGGCGATCGCCTGGCAAACGTGGCGTTTGGCCGCTGAACTGGGGCTTGGGAAGGCGCCGCTGGCGATACTGCTGGTCTGGCTACAACCATCATTCTTCCTCTTTTCAGCCGACAACATGACCGAGCAGATATTTGCGCTGGTCTGCGTCGTCGCGCTGCGGCTTCACCATCGTGGGCAGAGAGCAGCGGGAATGGTGATTGCGTCGCTCGCGATTCTCGCCCGGCCAGAAGGATTCTTTCTTGGGCTGCTCTGGGCTGTCTGGATTTTGCGTGACATTTTACGCGAAACTCCGGGTCGGCCGGAAATACGACGACTGATGACAGTGTTGTGGCTGGCGACCGGTTCGGTGATCTGGTGGCTGGCGGCACTGGTGATCACACGCGACCCGCTCTTCATCAGGCACAACTGGCCACAAAACTGGCCGCTGACGGGGACAATGTACGGGGCAGCCGGGCTGCTCGCCTATCCGGCACGCCTGCCGGAGATCGTCGGGCCATTCCTGCTCATCCCATTTGGTTACGGGTTGTGGCGGTTGATCCGGCAGCGGCAACTGGGAACGATCACCTCCTCTTTCCTGCTCCTCTTCATTCTGCACACGGTTCTGCGGGCGTGGGGATTGCTCGGATCGGCCGGCTATCCACGCTACCTGGTCGCAATCTCGCCGGCAATTGCGCTCATCACCCTTCGCGGCTGGAATGATTTCGGGAAGTTGTTCGGACAGCTCACGCCGTGGATACGGGTCACCTGCGCAACCGTCATCCTTGCGACATCGGGCTATGCCAACCTGATCTATGCCGACGGAGCCGAGTGGTCACGTGACGCGCGCGCGATCAGTGCCGTTTATGACTGGTTCAGCAAGGAGCAGCGGCAGAATCCACTGCCCATCAGCCGGCTGATCTGGAATGAGCCATATGCCTGCATTCTCTTTGATCGTGACCCGTGGGAGAACCCGGCTTGGACGCACGATCGGGAGCGGGATCTGAAGATGCTGCGCGACTCACCGGCCGGCACGCTGGTCGTCTGGGACGAACTGGTTGGACCAAAATGGTTTGGAATGAGTGCCTCCGACTTCGAACTGGCCGGATACAGAAGAGTCTACACCGGAATCTTCACCCTCAGGGGCTATATCCTGAACCGTTCGTGGTTCGGATTTGGCGGTGCACGACAACAGACCTACTATCTGCTTTACAAGGCCTCCAATGATCCCGGACGGACCGTTTCCGGCTCCGCGCCGTCCAACTAACCCGACGGCGACTAGGACGGCCTGACGGGTCTGGTGAATCGAAGGGTGCAGACGTTGCCATTGGCGTCAAGGATGGCGCGGAGAGATTTGCCCGAAGCGAGCCGGCCATAGTCGAGGACATTGACGCCTTCGATCATCCGCCGCTTGAACTTATCTCCAAATGTATTGCGCAGGTCGGCAATTGACCACACGACGATCATTTCGACGGTGGTAACGATACGATCCGGCTGGCTGAAGCGGATCGTCATCCCCTGATGATAACTAAGGTAGCGAATGGTGCACTCTTCGTTTGGCTGGCCGGTGCCAGTCCAGACGACGGCGGCGGTGCGCGTCAGATCATCAACCTCGGCGGCAGTCATAATACCAATGCCATCAACGACGCGATAGAAGAGGGCGAGAGCCTCATCGGGTCGCGGAAAGACCGGGTCGAGTGAGGTGCGGCCACGTTTTCGTTTTGCGCGGGCGGCTGGCGCTATCTGATCGTCGAGGGCAGCATCCTCAATAACAGGAATAACGGGCGCGACTGGAGTGGAAGTGCCGGGTTCAGGCGTGCCGGGAACGGCTGCCCGACCGGCCGGCTCTCCACCAGAACCGGGCTCGATCCGGCTGTTCAACGCGGCAAGGCTCCCGGTCGTTTCATCCGCGATCAGGCCACGCGCATAGTTTATCGGAATTGCAAAATTGATATTCTGACCGCTCTTCAGCACGTAAGTGACGATTCCGACCACTTCACCGGCCGCATTGAAGAGTGCCCCTCCGCTGCTCCCCTGGCTGATCGGGGCGGTAACCTGAAATACACGGTGGGTTTCAAGTCGTCTGACACCGCTGATGATACCGGTCGAAAGGCTGTTGGCCAGCCCCTCGGGACTGCTGATGGCGACAACCGACTCGCCGGCCTCGATCTTATCCGAATCGCCAAGGGTGACGACCGGCAGGTGGTAGCCCTTGATTCTGATGATCGCGATATCCTTGTGCTCGTCGATGTCGACGACGTCCGATGTCTGGTAAAGATCACCACTCGCCAGCCTGACCCGGACCGAGACAGCGCCGCGCAGAACGTGGAGACTGGTGACAATCGCGCCGGCAGGCGTGACGATAAAGCCGCTCCCCTGACTGACAATGGTGCCCCGATCGTCGAGCGTCTCGAGGACGACAACCGCCGGCGCCTGTTTGCGCGCAATCTCGGTCGCGGTCTGGGCACTCACTGGCGCAAACAACGCCAGCCACGCCAGCATTACCAGCAACCACCAACCTCCGATTGATCTTCCCACCATTTCACCAGTCCTTTCGAAACTGTCGACTCGTCCGGTTTCGCAAACTACTCTGCCGGAGCCGTAATCAGATCACGCAGTTGTTCCAGGTAATCTCCACGGGGGTTTGTCCGAGAGGTCTCGATCAGACTGTTGTAGGAGAAGAGAATGAAGCCGCGACTCCCGAGCTCGCGATTGAGCAGGATCTTTTCGCGCGCGTCGGCGACCTCCTGACGATAAACTCCGATACCTCCCCAGACCTCGCGGCCGGCGGAAAGCGAGACCGCATTCGCGATCTGTTCCCGATAGAGCTTCGCGTCCCCGGTATAGGCCATCGGGCAGACGGCGTCGAGCCAGCCGCGCTGCAACCACGATTTCCAGTCCTGGAAACGTGACCTCGTCGCATCGACCTCGTTGGCGAAGACCGCCGCCGATACCTTTATCTCTGGCCGAACATGCTTTACCTGGCCATAGATCCGCTCGACGAGCAGACTGACCTGCCGGCGCTGGAACTGTGCATACTGCTCGGGGAAGGTGTTGACATAGAGCAGTGGCTGCTCATCCGCCTTTACGCCGAGAAAATCGCGCTCCCCGGCAGGAAGCATCCGCTCCATCTCGCGCCGAAATCCGGCAAGCGAGGTTCGACTGTAATCGTATTCCGGATTGGGATAGCGAACATAATCGAAATGGAGTCCATCGACATCATAGCGCCGCGCAATATCGAGCCAGAGCCGGACAATCTGATCCCTCACCTCTTCACTGGCCGGAGAGATGAAGAGCCCCTCCAGTTTTGTCGGGTTGGCGCGGGCAAAGGCGACGAGGCGATCGAGGAACTCTGGGGTTCGCGGGTCGCTGCCATAGAGTTCAGTCGCGAGGCCGCGCGGAACCATGAGCCATTCCGGATGGCGATAGATCAGGTGCTCAGGTGATCGTGGGAGGTATCCGACGTCGGCGACAAGGTAGGTGTTGAGCCAGGCGTGAACCCTGATTCCAACCCGATGCGCCTCGTCGATCACCAGGGCGAGCGGGTCGAAATCCGCTGGCTGCGGGGAGAGCCCGTCGGCACGCGGCTCGAGAGATGAGTTGTAGTAGGCGTCACCGCGGCCACGCACCTGAACGATCAGGTCTGTCAGCCCGGCCGAGTGCGCGCGTGCGACGAGCTGTTTGACCGCCTCCGGACTGGTCATCGTCTGCCGGACAACCCAGACCGCCCGAACCTCGCGTGGCAAATTCGGGACGGCTGATCCGGCCAGCTCCTGACCGCCGCTCTTCACTGCCCCGGTCCCTCCACGGGAACTGTTGACAACCGGTGCAGCCGTCTGCTGAATGGGCAGAAACGCCATCAGCAGAAGCAGCAGCTGCAAGGTGATTATCGCGGTAAATCTTTTCATTAAAAATATGACCGAAATCTGGCCAGAAGCTAGTAGAGAAGATATTTTCGACGAATCGCACGGAAGCTGTCGAGATCATTCTCGTAGAGTTGCTTCAAGGCACGTCCATCCGCGCCCTGCTTGAACGCGTCGAAGACCTTCTGGCTGGCGAGGAGGCGAACGAACCGGTCGGAGTTGAAGGCGGCGCCGAAGAGTTTCCGGATCGCGGCGGCCATTTCGAGCCCGGTCAGCACCGGTTCAAATCGCGCCCGGTCGGTGATCACCAGATTGACGCCTCCGCATTCGACATCCTTGTGAAGACTCGCTTTGGGAGTGAAGCGGACAGGAATGAATCTGACCCCGGGGAGTCCGGCCCGGTTGAGCGCCTCGGCCAGCTTTCGACCATCGATCCAGGGCGCGCCAACCTGCTCAAACGGCGTATCGGTTCCGCGCCCGACCGAGACATTGGTCGGCTCAAGCAGGCAGACGCCCGGGTAGAGCGTCGCCTCTGTCAGGCTCCGCATATTTGGCGAGGGATTGACCCACCCAATCCCCGTTTCGTCAAACCAGTTGGCACGGCTCCACTCCTCGACCCGGATCACCTGCAGATCGGCATTGATTCCACGCTCTGCGTTGAAGAGCGTGGCCAGCTCTCCGATCGTCATTCCGTGACGAACCGGAAGCTGGTGGTGAGCGACGAAAGAGAGCTTATCGCCATCGGCCAGCGGCCCCTCGACGTCGAGTCCGTTGATCGGGTTGAGCCGATCGAGCACCACAAATCGAATCCGGCTCTTTCCTGCCTCCTCGAGCGCGAGTCCGAGCGTCGAAATGTAGGTGTAGAAGCGTGCCCCGATATCCTGAATATCAAAGACGAGGGTGTCGATTCCCTTCAGCATCTCCGGGGTCGGGCGCCGCGTCTCACCGTAAAGGCTGAAGACGGGCAGACCTGTCTTCTCATCGACGGTATTGGTGATCTTCTCCTGATCGAGTGCTCCGCGGATTCCGTGCTCTGGCGAGAAGAGCGCGACCAGCTTGACATCCGGAGCCTTGAAGAGGAGGTCGATCGTGTTTGCACCATCGAGATCGCGCCCGGTATGGTTGGTGATGAGACCGACTCGCCGCCCCTTCAGCGCGGCAAAACCATCCCGCTTCAAAACATCGATGCCGTTGAGCGTCGCGCGTGTCGTGACCACATTGGCCAGACTGCCGTTAATCGAAGCGGACGAAGCATTCGCCGCCGCGACCATCTCCTCGACGCGCATGCCGGGAAGCGTCGCCACCGGACTGGCCGCAGCATTCGGCGGCGTCAGAATCGAGGCGGCAACGACAGAGGCTACCCGACCGCGCAGCGATCCAACATCGGCCGGCTTCTGCGGATCGAGCCGCGGATGAACCCTGTTGCTCAGAAAGACGACAAATGTCTGGCTCGACGGGTCGAGCCAGAGCGAGGTTCCGGTGAAACCGGTGTGACCGAAGCTGCCGATTGGAAAGAGGTCTCCGCGATTCGCCGAATAGCCGGTAAAGATATCCCAGCCAAGTCCGCGAACTACCCCCTCACCTCCATTGCCTCCCGATGGACGCCCCTCTGTCATCCGTCGCACGGCGAGCGGACTCAGGACTCGCTGGCCACGATACTCCCCCCCATTCAAAATCATCTGGCAGTAGATGGCCAGATCCTCCGCCGTCGAGAAGAGACCGGCGTGTCCCGCCACCCCGCCCAGCAGCCAGGCCCGTGGATCGTGAACCTCGCCACGCATCCAGCGCTCCTCTCCACCACTGCTCTCCCCCGTACTCTCAACCCGGCGATTGCCTCCTCGCTTCTCTGTCGGCGCGATACGGTTCCGAAGCCCCTCGCCAAAACGCTCGAGCGGCTTGAAGCCTGTCGTCGTCATCCCGAGCGGCGTGAAGATATTCTCGGCCGCAAACTGGTCGACCGGCTTGCCGCTCACTCTTCGGATCAGCTCGCCAAGAACGATGTATCCGACATCGGAATAGATAAAGCGCGAACCGACCGCCGCCACCGGCGCCAGCCGCCAGATATTCTCCATCGCCTTTGCCGGCCCCTGCTCGAAATCACGCACCTCGTTGTCGGCGATCAGCCCCGAACGATGCGTCATCAACTGCTCGACCGTGATCGCGCGCTTTCCCATTTCACCAAACTCTGGGATATACCGCGAAACAGGATCTCCCAGCCGCACCATTCCGCGATCGACCAGAATCATGACCGACGTCGCCGTCGCCACCACCTTTGTCAACGAGGCCAGATCAAATACGGTCTCCGGCGTCATCGCTTCCGCCACCGGCTCCAATGCACGGTTGCCGTATGCGCGATTCCAGACGACCCGGCCCTGCCGCCCAACCAGGACGACCGCCCCCGGCAACTGCTTCGCTCCAATCTCAGCCTCAACCAGCTGATCGATCCACGTAAGCTGCGCCGGCGACATCCCGACCGCCGTCGGAGCAGTCTTTTGCAGATACATCGGCTCCTGCCCCCGAACCGGAAGGCAGTTCCAAACGACAAGTTCGATGACCATGATCGTAATGAAGGCGCGAAAGCAGATCGATTTTTTCATAAATTTCAAGCTTGCTAAGTTCAATGAGTCCACGGGTTCAGATTGTCAGTATAACCCCATTAACCAGATTATGGTGGGTTATGGCCGACTTTCTGTCCCGTGGACTCAGCAATTTTTCCAGTAAATTCAACGATGATCAGTCAGATCAGATCCTGATCTGCTGACCGTCAAACTTGGTCAGACTGAATCCTCCAAATCTCTCGTTGAAGCAGTTTTTCATATCTGACAGGTAGTTGATCGCCACCTGCTCACCAAGTTTGAGCGACTGCGTCGCATCGGATCGCCAGTGAACCCCGCCCATATTCCGACCAAGCGCGACGTTGGACGCAACCTTGTTAAGTTCGCCACCGACCGTCAGATCAGCGCCACGGTATGGAACCAGCGTCAACCCGTCCGCCGATGGAACAACCGGATCCGGGATGACCCAGGATTCGTCAAACCAGGCCTTGAGCACCGTCACGCAGGCCCCGGCAACTGTCGCATGCCCCGCGCCATAGGCCGGATGGGACGGTGCGCCCTCCGCAAAGGCGATCGGCAGAAGATAACTGCCATTCTGTCGGTAGACCTCCTGAACCGCCTGCGACTTGAGAATGTCGTTATGAATCGGATACTTCGTCCGGTTGAGCAGGTGGTTATGGATCCTTCCGCCAAATGCCTCCGGGCGGAGCCGCCGGTGGACGTACCATTTCTGATACCAGACCGTCTGAAGAGCGACCGATGCGACCGCGCAGACCATGCTCTGAATGTGCGGGTTGCCGAAGGTGCCAAAGCCGCATTGCGTCTTTGAATCAGCATACGGATTGGCCTCATCGAGCGGCGCCTTCATCCCAAGCAGAATCAGCGCGGCATTGAAATAGGCCTGGAAAAGAACGTCGATGTGCACCCACTCGCCAAGATCACGCCCATTGCGAACGTAGCGGCGTGTCGAATCATAACGATTCGGAAAATTGAGGTGGCCGCGTGAGTTCTGCGCAAAGAGCCAGTCGTCATACCTCGTCAGATAATCATCACCCGGTATCGGCGTCCGCATCCGCTGACTGATCGTCTGTACGCCGTAAGGGATATCCTTCCAGAGAAACTGGGAGACGAGCGGCCCGGTCAGATCACCCGGCGTCAGCCCACGGAAGAGAACATTGGGCGTCACTGGCAGCGAAAGCCTTTGCCGCATCGGTGACCCAAAGTTGCTCTGATCGGTATACCAGGAGAACTGGTTCGAGGGATCGATCTCGATCACCTGGCCATCCTCGCCATTGATTCGAATGATCGGCGCCCGAAGTGTCGGGGAGATATAGCGCGGTCCGCGAAAATCGCTGAAGGTCGT
>JBEIMN010000043.1:0-11536 GCA_040378705.1 Acidobacteriota bacterium | reverse complement strand
CGGATGTGACGACGCATCGTGCGCCACTGGTGGCGCTCAATCTTCGGCAGGCGGTTCGGTCGAATCTTCTTGTTTCAGCGAATGGCTGGTTCAGGTCGATCCGGACGGCAACGCTCAACGGCGATCTCAACGAGGCCTCGCTCGATCAGTCACTCTACCGACTGAGCGACGATGACCGGGCGGCGCTGCTTGCTGCCGGGTATAATGGAGTTCCGGCGAGTGGCCCAGCTCCGGCGACAACGCCATTTCCATTCTGGCGGTGCATCGCGCAATCGCTACAGCGAGACGAGCCGGCCGAAAAATGCAATGGTCTGCTCAATCGGACTGGTGGTAAACAGTTAAATTATGGCGGGACGGGCCAGGTGACCTGGTTCACCTGGCTGCGCGGGCAGCGCAATCAGCTTACCGCCGGCAGTTCAATCGATCGGAGCTCGCTCGATTTTCGCCAGTCGACTCAACTGGGCTATCTGAATTCTGACCGAAGCGTGACGGGGGTCGATTCCTATGGTGATGGCCGGACTGGTGGAATGGTCGATGGTGAGCCGTACGATACACGTGTCGACCTGCGCGGATCGGTGAGGACCTTCAGCCTGTATGCGACCGATACACTGTCGGTGGGTAACCGGCTGGCGATGACGATCTCCGGCCGGTACAACCGGACAGTGATCGAGAATCGGGATCTGATCAATCCTTCGCCGGGGCCGGAGCCGCTTCCCGGATCGCTCGATGGTCTGCACGTCTTTTCGCGGATGAACCCGTCGATAGGGCTGACGTTTCGACCCGGCGGCGGGTTCAATTTTTATGGATCATATGCCGAAGGGAATCGGGCTCCAACCTCCGTTGAGCTGGGATGCGCCGATCCGGCGGTTCCCTGCCGGTTGCCGAATGCGATGGCCGGAGATCCACCGCTGGCGCAGGTTGTGACGCGGACCTTCGATGCCGGTCTCCGCAGCAGTCAGGAGGGGCGGCTCAACTGGAAGCTTGGCGGTTTCCGCGCCAGCAACCGGAACGATATTCTCTTCGTTGCGTCCGATCAGACCGGATTCGGTTATTTTCGCAACTTTGGTCGCACCCTGCGACAGGGCATAGAAGCAGAGCTCAATGCGCGGATCTGGCGGCTGGTGCTCGGCAATTCGTATACGCGGCTCGACGCAACATTTGCGAGTCCCGAAACGGTCAATGGAGAGAGTAACAGCTCGAACAATGGTCAGGAGCCGGGCCTCGAGGGCTCGATCGCGATTTCACCCGGGTCTCGAATTCCACTCATCCCGCGTGACATATATAAATTCCACGCCGACCTTCAGGCCACCTCCAGCATGACGGTCAACTTCGGACTTCAGGCACAGAGCAGATCGATCGCCCGTGGTAACGAGAACAATCTTCATCGGCCGGATGGTCAGTATTATCTTGGTGAAGGGCACTCGCCCGGGTTCCTCGTTGCACAGGCCGGGATCAGGTTCAGCATCGGTCGTCACATTGAGCTCTACACGCGGATCAGCAATCTCTTCAACCGTCGTTACTCGACGGCGGCACAGCTTGGTCCGCTCGGGTTCAATCCGGATGGGGTATTCGAGGCGAGGCCATTTGCCGTGAATGACGACGGGGAGTATCCACTGCGCCACTCGACCTTTCTTGCGCCGGGTGCTCCAAGAGGGATCTGGGGAGGCGTCAGACTGCGACTGTAACTTCGGCCCGATCTGGAGCTGAAACGATCTTCTTCACCAGTTGAAGCCGGCGTAAGGATTGCCGCATCATTGAATCGGTCATATACTTTGCACGTCTGAAGCGCCGATCTGCCCGGACACAGAGTCTGACAAGCACGTGCAAAAACAGTCCCTGCAATAAAATGATCGTCAATGAGAGCCTTCTCCGATGAAAACATTTCGAAAAATCCTCTTCTGGTGCCATCTCTTCTGCGGAGTAGTTGCCGGGATCGTCATCCTGACGATGTCGATAACTGGCGTGTTGCTGACCTATGAGAAGCAGTTCCTCTTCTGGGCAGATACCCGAAACTACGATATTCGTCCAGCCGCCGATGGGATGCGGTTGTCGATCGAGGAGCTGGTGACAAAGGTTCGTGAGTCGCAGTCAGGTGCCCCGGTCGCGGTGACGGTTCGTTCCGACAGCGACGCGCCGGTTGCCCTCTCGGTTGCCGGAGGGAAGACGCTCTACGCCAATCCATACACTGGAGAGATACTTGGTAGTGGCGCATCGGGAGTGCGCAAGGTGTTTGGCCGGATTACCGATTTTCATCGCTGGCTGGGTGTTGAAGGTCCAGGTCGCACAACCGGAAAGGCGATTACAGGCGTCTCCAATCTCGCCTTTCTTTTCATTGTCGTCAGCGGGCTCTATCTCTGGTTTCCGCGACAGTGGCGCTGGTCGCATTTCCGGCACATCATCTGGTTCCGGCGTGGGTTGCCAGGCAAGGCACGCGACTTCAACTGGCACAACGTGATCGGATTCTGGTCGCTGATTCCACTCTTTCTGGTCGTCGTTTCGGCGACGGTAATCTCGTATCCGTGGGCGAGCAATCTTGCCTATCGGCTGGCGGGCGAGGCTCCACCTGCACCGGCGGCACCGGCGCCGCGTCCGCAGGGGCCACCGCCGCCGCGTGTCACCGGCTCACCAGAGGTTTCGACGAAGGGGCTCAACGATCTCTGGGCTCGTGCAGAGCAGTTCACGCCAGGCTGGGAGAGTATCAACCTCAGGCTTCCGAACAATGATGAGGCGCCACTGACCTTCGCGATCGATCACGGAATGGGTGGGCAGCCGCAAAAGCGCGCAAACCTGACGCTCAACCGCCAGACCGGCGAGGTGGTCAAGTGGGAGCCATTCACCAGCTTCAGTCCTGGCCGACGATTCCGGACGATTCTTCGCTTCACACATACCGGCGAGGTGCTGGGTGTCGTCGGACAGACGATAGCCGGCATTGTCACGCTCGGCTCGGTCTTTCTTGTCTGGACGGGGATCGCGCTTGCATTGCGTCGCTTCACTGCCTGGCGGGCTCGCTCCGCAAGCTGAAGTGGGGGCTGGCTTCACTCTTCTCACTCGCACTACTGACTAAGGTGGATCAGCGGGAGAGCAGAGCGGCTTGCTGCCGTCGCTACCGGATAAATCTTTGCCTTACAATGGGTTTGTTTGTTAAACTCTGCTACTGTTTTTGCGGGATGAAATGTTTTATCCCGTTTTGCGGAGAGGCAATATTCGGGATTATAAAATTCCATCCGGGATTATAAAATTGCATCCGGGATTAAAAGTTTGCATCCGGGATTAAAAGTTTGCATCCGGGATTAAAAGTTTAAGGATCAGGTACTATGGCTGCTTCGAGCATGGAAAAGATCGTCAGCTTGTGTAAGCGACGCGGCTTCATTTTTGCGAACTCGGAGATATACGGTGGAATCGGCTCGACCTGGGATTACGGTCCACTCGGGGTCGAGCTGAAGAATAACGTCATGCGAGCCTGGTGGCGTGCCGTCGTCTACGATCGGGACGATATGGAGGGGTTGGATGCCGCGATCCTCATGAACCGGCTGGTCTGGCGTTACTCCGGACACGAGGCGACCTTTTCGGATCCGCTGGTCGATTGCAGGGAGTGTGGGAAGCGGAGTCGGGCAGACCATCTGATCGACGGAAAGTGCGGAAGCTGTGGATCGACCAATCTGACAGAGCCACGCAACTTCAACCTGATGTTCAAGACGACGGTTGGACCGGTTGAGAGTGATGAGCATTCGGCCTACCTGCGCCCGGAGACGGCGCAGGGAATCTTCGTCAACTTCCAGAATGTGCAGCAGACGACGCGGCGCAAGCTGCCATTTGGGGTTGCGCAGATCGGCAAGGCCTTCCGGAACGAGATTACACCCGGCAATTTCACTTTTCGGACACGTGAGTTCGAGCAGATGGAGATCGAATATTTCTGCAAGCCGCCGCAGTATCTGCAGCCGGGCGAAAAGAACGATGTCGAACTTCACGCCGAGTGGGTAGAGCAGCGGTTCAACTGGTACGTCAACCTCGGCCTTGCGGCTGAGCGGCTCCAGAAGCGCGAGCAGACGCGCGAAGAGCTGGCGCATTACGCCAAGGCGACGGTTGATATCGAGTACCTCTTCCCGGGGTCCCTTGGGTTCAGCGAGCTGGAGGGGGTGGCGAATCGTCAGGACTATGATCTGACCGCCCACAGCAAGGATGTGGCGGAGGAGGATCTGACGCGGCTCAAGCTCCGGCCAAACCAGGACAGCACAACTAAGCTCGACTATTTCGACGATCAGTATGTCGATTCGGCGACCGGCAAGAAGGGGGCCAAATATATCCCCTACGTCATCGAGCCGTCGGCCGGGGCGACACGGGCGACGCTGGCATTCCTCTGCGAAGCCTATGACGAAGAGGTGGTTGGCGAGCCGAAACCGGAAGATCTGACGCCGCTTCGCGAAGCGGTTGCGGCCGCGCGCAAGAGTCTCGACAAGAAGATTGCCGAGGCCGAGAAATCGCTGCAGAAGGGTGAGGCAAAGAGTGAAGGGCCAACAATCGTGCAGCTGCGCACGATTGCCGCCGCGCTCGATGCCGCCGACTCCGGTCTGCCGCAGACACTTCTTGGCGTCGAAGAGGCCTGTGCGCTCCCCGGAGCCGATAAGATCGAGCTGCTCAAGAAGGTTCGTCAGGTGGTTGGAAAGCTGACAGACGAATATACACGGGTCGTTCTCCGTCTCCACCCACAGCTAGCGCCGATCAAAGTTGCCGTCTTTCCGCTCAAAAAGAACGAGCCGCGGATCGTCGAGGTCGCTCGTCAGATCAAGCGTGACCTTCAGCCTTCAATGCGGACGATTTACGATGACAGCGCCGGAATTGGTAAACTTTATCGTCGTCAGGACGAGATTGGTACGCCATTCTGTATCACGGTCGATTTCCAGTCGCTCGATGATCGAACTGTGACCGTGCGCCATCGCGACTCGATGGCCCAGGACCGGGTCGCGATCGACGAACTGGAGCGATGGCTTGTTGGGCGTGTAAGGTAAACCAATGAACCTGATACAGGCGATCATCCTTGGCATCATTCAGGGGCTGACTGAGTTCATTCCGATCAGCAGCAGTGGCCACCTGATAATTGCAGAGAAGCTCATGGGGCTCGATGCCACCATGTCGCCGCAGCAGATTACGGCGTTTGTCGCCGTCATGCAGCTCGGGACACTGGTGGCGGTCATGTTCTACTTTCTGAGCGATATTGTGAGCATCACGCTTGGGTTCATCAATGGAACCTCAGGCTGGCTGGCGGGTCGCCGCGATCGTACCGCGCGTAACGCGGCGCGGATGGGATGGCTCATCATCGTTGGCACCCTGCCGATCGGGGTGATCGGCATCCTCGCGAAGCGTGTGATTGAGGGGAACCTGACCAAGAATCTCTATGTCATCGGGACAAGTCTGATTGTCTGGGCGGTTCTGCTCTGGGTGGCGGAGAGGATCGGGCAGCAGCGAAAGGAGATGGAGCATATCCGTTTCCGCGAGGCCCTGATCGTTGGCTTGACCCAGGTCTTTGCGCTCATTCCCGGTTCTTCACGATCGGGAACGACGATAACCGGAGCGCTCCTGGCCGGAATGACCCGCCAGACGGCAGCGAGGTTCTCTTTTCTGCTCTCGATTCCAGCCATCGGGGCGAGCGGGTTGCTCGAACTGAAAGAAGCTCTTCATCTGCTCAACGACACCAGCATGACCAATCTGATTGTGGCGACGCTCGTCTCGATGGTCGTCGGCTATGTGAGCATCGCTTTCCTGCTCAACTATCTCCGCCAGCATACGACGTCGGTCTTTGTCGTCTACCGACTGCTCCTCGGCGGGGCAGTACTCCTGCTGGCCTTCAGGTCCTGACCCGCAGTGTTACCAGCAAAAACCGTAAAGATTGACTGAACCGTCGGGGGGGGGCAGACTCAGGACTTCTTAAAAGAGTAGAGTCTTGCCGGCCGGTGTGCCCCGTCGCTGCGCGTCTCGTTCAGTTCGATGATCCTTCCCTGTCCGAGAACCTTCTTCCTGAAGTTTCGCTTGTCGACTGGTCGTTGAAGAATTATTTCATAGACACGCTGCAGCTCGGAGAGGGTAAACTTTCTTGGCAGCAGCTCATACCCGACAGTCGTCCACTCAATCTTGTTTCTGAGTCGCCAGATAGCGCAATCGAGAATCTTGTCGTGGTCGAATGCCAGCCTGGTGCCAATCCGGCGGTCGAAGATCGAGTGCCACTGCGCACTTGCCGCGTCTGACGCCGCGACGATCTGCTGTCGTTCGGCATCAATCAATGCAAAGTAGGCAACGCTGATCACGCGACCGCGCGGGTCTCGTTCCGGTGCGCCGAAGGTATAGAGTTGTTCGAGGTAGATTCCGGTGACGCCGACCTCTTCCTGAAGTTCGCGTGCGGCGGCAGCGTCGAGTGATTCGTCGATTCCAACAAAGCCGCCGGGGAGTGCCCACTTTCCGAGAAACGGCTCCACGCCACGCCTGATCAGCAGCACCTTCAGGTCGTCCGCGGCAATCGTGAAGATCACCAGGTCGACGGTCACGGATGGTTGTGGATAGTCGCTGAGATTACTCATTTTTCGGTTGATGATATCTCTGTCAGGATCGCATTGCTGGTCGTCAACTCAACTCCGGCCGATTCCCAGTCGGTTAGTGTCTGCAAGGTAGAGTCGGCAGCGACACCGCGAATCGCATCCGTGACGACACGAACGCGTGCTCCGGCATTCGCCAGCCCAAGCACACACGCGCGCACGCAGTAATCGGTCGCGACACCGAAGACGATGCACTCTTTGCCACGAAAGGCGCCCTCCTGCCGCAATCCCTCGATCCATCGATTCGAGAAGAGGTCGAAGACCTTTTTTTTCAACACATAATGTGTCGCCGGTTCGACGTGCGCCCCGTCCTCGCGCGGCGCTTCGACCGCAATCTCGTGCCGTCTCAGCTCCGGCAGACCGGCGAAGAGTCGCTCGGCTCCGGTTGTCCCCTCGAGACAGTGCGGCGGGAAGAGCTCGAACTCCGGATCGCCGGGTTCGTGTGCACACCGTGTGGAGATGGTGGTAATCCCCTTCTCTCCGGCTGCCCGCAACATCTTTCCGAGTGTCTCGTGGATCGTTTCGGCGCCTGGAACATAGAGGGCTCCATCCGCCACCATGAAGTCACGCTGGGTATCAATATCGAAGAAGATCAAGCTCGTTTCTCCTTGCCGTTGGTCTGATTTTCAGTGCCGTTCCTCAAGCTGATGTTGAAGCCTTGTCCGGGCCTCTTCCAGTCGTGGACTGTAGCTGACCGGATAGCCCGCCTGCGGCTCAGTCTCGAGCGATCTGATCGCCTGTGGAAGACGAGCCACCTGCTCACGTGCGTGTAACTGGATCTCTGCCAGGGTCGGCCCCTGCCCGACCGGAACTCCTCCGGACATCACCTTGCTCAGCAGCGCGGTCCCTTCGCTCTCTTCGTCCGCAAGACCAATCACGTCCGAAGTGAAATATCCCGCACTATCACTCGAACGCCAGATCTGCTTACGGCAGGGGTAGGTCGCCTTGTCCCGACTCAGCTTCATTTTGGGGATGGCGTGGCCGTCGCTCAGAATCTCGACCATCTTGTATACTCCACCCAGCGCTGGTTCATCCCGCGAGGTCGATAGTTCAGTTCCGACCCCAAAGACATCAATCGGCGCGCCACCGCCGATCAGGTCACGGATCCGATATTCGTTCAGATCGCCACTCGCCATAATCGTCGTTGCTCTCATCCCCGCCCCGTCAAGTATTTGACGTACTACGCGTGACAGCAGATCAAGATCGCCGCTGTCGAGCCTCACCCCACGCAATGTTTCACCAAACTCAGTCGCCAGATGGGCCGCCTGGATCGTGTCATATGTATCGAGCAATAGTGTTGTCCGCGCCCCGAAAATTCGATGAAATGCCCGAAACGCCTCGATCTCTTCGTCAAATGCCTGTGTGAAGGAGTGTGCCGCCGTTCCATAAACCGGCAGCCCGAAGCGGAACCCCGCCTCGACATTCGAAGTCCCCGTACATCCGCCAATCCACGCTGCACGCGCCGCCAGCAGCGCCGCCCCGAAACCGTGACAACGCCGCGCTCCAAACTCGACGATCGATCGTCCACGCGCCGCCTCAACCATCCGCGCCGCTTTCGACGCAATCAGGGTCTGGAAATTTATCGTCGATAGCAAGTAGGTCTCGACTATCTGCGCCTCAATCAACGGTGCGGTCACCCGCAATATCGGCTCCCCGGCGAAGATCGCTGTCCCTTCACGAACTGCCCAGACCTCCCCCGTAAACCGAAAATTGCGCAGATACTCGAAAAAGGAGTCGTCCGCTGTCGAAAATATCGGCAGTCCCCGCAGATACTCGATCTCCTCCATACTGAAACTGAGCCGCTCCAGATACTCCAGGGCCTGCTCAAGTCCCGCCGCCAGCAGGTAACTTCTCCGCAATGGAAGACGCCGGACAAAGAGCTCAAATGTCGCCTCTCCCGTCTTTCCATTCGCCAGATACCCGGCGGCCATCGTCAACTGATAGAGATCTGTCGCTAATCCCAGCATCCGCCCCTCTCCCATTCCTGTCTCCCCTGTCCTGAAAAATCTTAGTGTTCAAAGTACACTAAGGGTAAGATAGTTAATCGGTCCCGGATTTGTCAATCCAGGTTGCGTTTTGGGCCTGAAAAAGTGTTCCTGTATTTCGGGAACACGGTTGGGAATAATGGCGTATCTCAAATGCGACCAGAGACCGGAGAAGCGGAAAGACGTCAGAGTTAAAAAATTGAGGGGGGTGGAAGGTATGAGTGGAAGCATATTCGATCAGATTAAGCAGTTTCAGGAGGCAGCGAAGCGGAAGGCACAGGAGCTGGATGACAAGTATGATTTGAAATCGAAGATCGGGGAGGGGATCACCACGGCGGGTGAGACTGTTCGCGAGGTGACGGAGACGGCGCGGGAGCAGTTTACAAAGATTGATGAGCAGTATCGGGTGACGGAGAATCTGAGATCGGGTGCGGCGCAGTCCGGGGTTGATGAAGCGGCGCGGGCGGCTGAAGAGAAGGCGCGCGAGATTTTCGGGATGGCGCGAGACTATTATCAGCGGGCGGAGCAGTCGTATCGATTCACTTCGAAGACAGCCGGAGTGGGTGGCGCGATTGTTGATGGCTACGACAAGGCGCGCCGGTGGATGATCGATAATCCGGGAAAGGCCTCGATCGTTACCTTGTCGCTGCTGGCGGGGGTGCGCAGCGGATCGTCACTTTCGTCGCTCGGGGTGACACTGCTCGGTTCTGCCGGGAGTGGCCACTGGTTTTTCCACAGCGCGCTGCCGGTCGTCGGGTTGCGGAAGCTGACGGAGAAGTATCAGGAGTATCTTCGCTCGCAGGAGGTTCTGCTCGCAGAGGGGCGGATGGACGAGGCTGAGCGGGCTCGGCTTGAATTTCAGCAGAAAGCGACAAAATATGTTGGAGCCCCGCTGCTTGGCGCCTTCAGCATCGCGGCGGGAGCAACGCTGATCGGGGCCGCATTTTCCAGCGCGACGCTAAACGGGTTTCCGGTCAACCTGGTACTGGGCGGCAATCCGCTTCTTAATGGTATCTGGTTCTTCGCCAATGGCGTGATCTGTATCAGTGAAGGCTACAAATTTTTTATGATTGCGCTGGCGGATGAAGTCGAGGTGGAGCGAGTCGTGCGCGAGGTCCGCGGCCTGCTGACGGCCTAAAGACGGCCTGAAGACGGCCTGAAGACGATGTCTATCCGAAAGCAGTCGGATTGAGACCCTGCTTCACGTTCCAGCCGTTCCAGGAGTTACAGTCGCCTTCAGGGGGCAAGACGGGAGATTCGCCAGCGATGATCGCCGAATTCACTGGTCTCGAGCTGATAGACGATCCGGTCGTGAAGTCTGCTCTCACGCCCCTGCCAGAATTCGAGACAGGTCGGTTTAAGTCTGAACCCTCCCCAGAAGAGTGGACAGGGGATGTCGCGCTCATTGAACTGCGCTTCAATTTCAGCCAGCTTCGATTCGAGAGACTCTCGATCCGGGATCTCTTCACTTTGCGGAGAGGTCCAGGCACCGATCTGACTGCCGCGAGGACGGCTGGCAAAATACTCCTCTGACTCTTCGATCGTTACCTTTTCGGTCACTCCCTGGATTCGGACCTGGCGGTTTAACTGGTGCCAGTAAAAGGTCAGTGCGGCGTGTGGATTTTCGAGCAGCTCGCGACTCTTTCTGCTCTGGTAGTTGGTGAAGAAGACGAAGCCGTTCGAGTCGAACCCCTTTAGAAGCACGATACGGGCCGAGACCACTCCGTCGCGCGTCGCGGTCGAGAGGGTCATCGCCTCCGGATCGGGCTGTTCTGCGAGGATGATTTCGTCGAACCAGAGTCTGAATTGTTCGTATGGGTTGTCATTGACAGAAGCTTCAGTCAATGGTTCCGAGATGTATTCGCGACGCAACGAGGAGAGAATGGAAGAGATTTGATTCATGATGGCTTGTTGGCAATAACCGACTGGACCCGCGAGAGGCGGGCTGGTCAGGAGAGACTCGAGACCAGCCCGTATCCAGCGGATTGATTAGTAACGGTTTCCGTCGCGACCACCACGATCACCACCGCGATCACTGCCACGGTCACCACCACGGCCGCCGCCGCCGCCACGGCCGCCACCACCGCCGCCGAAGCCGCCGCCGCCGCCGAAGCCACCGCCACCACGGCCACCGCCGCCGCCGAAGCCACCACGTGCCGGACGGCTCTCCTTCGGACGCGCTTCGTTGACGGTCAGCGCGCGACCGGAGAGCTCATAGCCGTTGAGCGAACGGATGGCCGAGTCGGCCGCTTCCTGCGACTCCATCTCGACGAAGCCGAAGCCACGCGAACGACCGGTGTCACGATCGGTGACGATGTTGACCGAATCGACCGATCCCGACTTGCCGAAAAGCTGCTCGAGATCCTGTTCCGTCGCGCTGAAAGGGAGATTACCAACGTACAAACGAACTGACATGTTTTTTCCTTCAAATTTTTAAGGAAGCAGGCTGGCTGGCTGCGGAAACGGTCTCCGGCTGACGCAGTCGTCAATCAATGACAAAACAACGAACAAATCTGCTTCTGGGGTTTCTGATTATCCCGCTCTCTAACCATCGATCGCGCAAGCCGGGTCTTACTGACGGCGCATCACCGTTGACGCTAGTGAGTAGGTACTGCTGGAAACCGACTACCTACTGTCATCAGAATAATCTCTTCACCATAATCTCTTCACCATCAATGCATTCGTCCCGATCGTCCGGCACCAACCTGGCAGCCGGACCGACGTTAGTCGATGATGATGATCTGATCACGAAGAACTTTTTCTGATCAAGTACCTCCAGCATTCTCAATCCTATAAAACTTTGACAAAAATGGCAATAATCGTTTTTCCGAAGCTGAAATTTTAACAGCGGGTCCCGATCTCCGTGTCTGGCGCGAGTATCCGATCGATTCCCATCTATTCTTGCCGATCCTTGAATAGCGTAGTACTATGACCGGCAATTACTGGCAAAGGTTAAATATAATTGAT
>JBEIMN010000042.1:0-11548 GCA_040378705.1 Acidobacteriota bacterium | reverse complement strand
AGTGCTGACGCTTTATGCGTTCTCGGTCGAAAACTGGAAGCGTCCGGTGCTCGAGGTCGAGACGCTGATGACTTTTCTCAAGGAGTACCTGAGAAAAGAGATTGATGGGTTGCACCGCAACCGGATCCGATTTCAGACAATTGGACGGGTTTCGGAACTCGATCCAACAGTCCAGGCGGAGTTGAACGCCGCGCTGGCGAAGACGGCCGGCAATAATGGGATGGTTCTCAATCTGGCGCTCAATTATGGTGGCCGGGTCGAGATGGTCGACGCCTTTCGCGGACTGCTCGGGGAATGCCTGAAGGCTGGCCGTTCTCCGGAGACGATTACTGAACAGGATATCGAGAGGCATCTCTACACAGCGGGTCGGCCCGATCCGGATCTGCTGATCAGAACCAGCGGTGAACTGCGTGTCAGCAACTTTCTGCTTTGGCAGATTGCCTATGCTGAACTTTATGTGACAGAGACACTGTGGCCCGACTTCAGAATGGCTGATCTGTTTAAGGCGGTCATCGAATATCAGAAACGTGATCGCCGCTTTGGTGGTCTGACACAGGCGCAACTGGCAGTCGTCAACGCAAAATAGTTGCCGCGCCGGAATATTTAAGGGAAGTATCGATAAAATATTATGGCTCGAGTACTGACGGCGGTCTTATTCATACCGATTCTAATGGCGGCATTGTGGCTTGGGGGCCCGATCTACTTCGTTGGACTGGCCGGGATTGCGATTCTGCTCGGGCTGCACGAATATTACGCGCTTGGCAAGGCTGGCGGGTTGCCGATCGGTCTGGCGACCGGCCTTGCGCTGATGGTGGCCTTCTATCTTGGCCGTCACGACTGGATTGCCGCGATACTTGCGCTGCTGGTGGTGGTCGAGCTATTGCTTGCTTTATGGCGGCAGCGTCAGTTGGAGGATCAGAGTGAAGCCTTGCCGACTCTGGCGGTGCGGTTGACGGGTGTCCTTTATATTGCGCTTCTTGGTGGTTACCTGATCGGCGTTCGGATGCTGGAATCGTCGATTCCGCACTTACCGGCAAAGTTGCTGACGCTGTTTTTTATCGTTATCTTTGCCGGGGATACTGGCGCCTACTACACTGGCAGGACAATTGGGCGCAGGAAGCTCGCGCCGCGGATCAGTCCCGGAAAGACGTGGGAAGGGGTAGTGGGCGGGCTGGGCGGAAATGTCGTCGCGGCGCTGATTGCCCATTTCACCTTCTTTCCAGAATTGCCAGTTGTGGAGGCCATCCCGCTGGCACTTCTGATGGGGTTTCTCGGAATCACCGGGGATCTCTGCGAGTCAATGATCAAGCGTGGGGCAAAGGCAAAGGATGCCGGTCGGTTGATTCCGGGACACGGCGGTTTGCTTGACCGGCTGGATAGCATGCTTTTCAATGCTCCACTGCTCTATTACTATGCGGTCTGGTTTCTGAACTGACGAATGAGAGCGATTCGAGTCGGTGACGTCATCTCTTGCCTGGCCTGAAATTCAGATAATTCGATATGCCGCAAACAAAAGAAGTAGCGATCCTTGGTTCGACCGGGTCGATCGGGTGCAACACGCTCCGGGTCATCGAGTCGTTTGGAGACGAGTTCGGAGTGGCGGCACTGGGGGCCGGTAGCAATATTGCGCTGCTTGCAGAGCAGGTCGAGCGGTTTCGTCCGCGAGTGGTCTCGGTTGCGGACGAAGCCGGTGCGGAGCAATTGCTGGCAGAGCTTCATCTCCGCCGGGTGGGATCTTTGCCCCGAATCGGGATCGGGCTGGAGGGGCTGGTCGAAGTCGCGACTTGTGATGGCGCGGAGATCGTCGTGGGGGCGGTTGTCGGAGCATTGGGGCTGCTGCCGACCTATCGTGCGCTCGAGCTGGGGCGGAGGGTCGCGCTGGCCAACAAGGAGACGCTGGTGGTCGCGGGCGAACTGATGACGGCAGTTGCGGCCCGATCAGGCGCTGAGTTGCTGCCTGTCGACAGCGAGCATAACGCGCTTCATCAATGCCTCCGTGGTGAGAAACGGGAAGAGGTGAAGAGGATCGTTCTGACCGCTTCCGGGGGGCCCTTTCGCAATTCGACCCGGGAAGAGATCGAGCGGGCGACCCCGGCCGAGGCACTTCGTCATCCGACGTGGCGAATGGGCGCAAAGATTACGATCGATTCAGCGACGATGATGAACAAGGGGCTCGAGGTGATCGAAGCCCACTGGCTCTTCGGTTGCGGGGCGGACGAGATAGATGTCATCATCCATCCGCAGTCGGTCGTCCATTCGATGGTCGAGCTGGTCGATGGTTCGATCATTGCGCAGCTTGGGGTGACGGACATGCGCCACGCCATCCAGTACGCGCTGACCTATCCCGATCGTCGTCCTTCCGTTCTGCCATCACTCGACCTCACGGCGCTAAGCCGGCTCGAGTTCTTCGCGCCTGATCACGAGCGTTTTCCGTGCCTGCGACTCGCCTACGATGCACTGCGTCGCGGAGGGACAATGCCGGCCGTCCTCAATGCCGCCAATGAGGTTGCGGTTGCCGCTTTTCTTGAGGAGCTGATCAGCTTTGGTGAGATTGCAAGGCTGATCGCCGGTGCCTGCGAGGACCATCTGCAGCAGCAGGCACAGGCAGCGGTCGATCTGGAGACTGTTCTCGCGGCAGATCGATGGGCTCGGGCGTGGGTCTCGTGCAGAGTGGCCGAGCTTTCCGCCAACCGGCGAGAGCAATTGTGAGCGTTTGAGCGCAACTGAGAAGATGGGCCATCTTTGACAGCTTCCCTGTTCGTGAAATAAACTTGACGGCGTTGTACAGAGAGGAGATACGAGGTGAGCTTTGTAGCATTTGTAGTCATACTCTGCGCGATGATCGTGATCCACGAGTTTGGACACTTTATCGTCGCCAAGATGTTGGGGATTGCCGTCGAGACCTTCTCGGTCGGTTTTGGTCCGCGCCTGCTCGGATTCAGGCTGGGAGATACCGACTATCGTTTGAGTGCAGTGCCTCTGGGAGGCTACGTCAAATTTCGTGGTGAAAACCTCGAGATGTTGCAGGGTGAGAGTGAAGGGACGATCGAGGAGTTTCTGACTCATGCGAAGTGGAAACGGTTTCTGGTCGCGCTCGCGGGCCCGGCCTTCAATATCGCGACAGCGATACTGATTCCGGCGGTTGGGATATTGGTTGGGTTTCGCGACAGTGCGGATCAGGTGCAGAAACCGGTCATTGGCCGTGTCTCGGCCGGATCGGCGGCCGAGGCGGCCGGGCTTCGTCCGGGAGATCGAATTCTGGCCTACCACGGTCGACAGAATCCGACGTGGCGTGATATCGAGCTTGGGGTGATGCTCCGTCCAAATGAAGAGATTCCGGTCAAGGTCGACCGGGATGGGCAGTCGATCGACCTCAATCTCAAGCCGACCGGCCGCCAGATTGGCGAGGAACAGGTTGGAGAGTCGGGAATCGAGCCTTACATTGCGCTTGACAGTATCCGCGTCCTCGGGGTCCGGCAGGGGATGCCGGCGGATCTGGCGGGACTCAAGTCAGGAGACCGAATCGTCTCGGTCAATGGGCAGCCGGTTACCGCCTGGCACGAATTCAAGGATACCCTCCGTGGGTTTAATGCCCAGTCTGGACAGAGTTCGATGGGGGGCGCTGCTGGTATCACGCTGCGGGTCGATCGCGGCGGGAATCTTTTTGATGTGACGGCCGTACCGGTCATGCAGGATGGTGAGTACAGACTTGGCTTTGCGCCGGATCTTTCGGTGGTCGTCAAGACCAGTTCGCTGGCGACGGCGATTCAGTACGGCTGGGAGTACAACTGGATGTGGCTCCGGCTGACTGGTGTCGCCTTCCAGCAGATATTCAATGGGCGTCGTTCGGCGCGCGACGCGGTGGGCGGTCCGGTCAAGATCGCACAGGAGACGATGAATACTTACGAGGTGGCTGGCTGGGCCGGTACCATCAAGCTGATGGGGATGCTCAGTCTCAATCTCGGAATATTCAACCTGTTGCCGATTCCGGTTCTGGACGGCGGGATGATTCTGTTGCTGATAGTTGAAGGGCTGATGGGTCTGGTCGGGCTGACACTGACCATGAATTTCCGGGAGAGGTTTCAGCAGGTAGGTTTCGTGATGGTCCTGCTGTTGATGGGGTTTGTCTTCATCAACGATTTTGTCAATCTTGGGAAGAGCTTCTTCAATAAAGCTCCGGCGAGAGAACAGGTAGTGCAGCCTGCTCCAGTGGCACCAGTGGCTCCGGCGGCTCCAGTGGCACCGCCGGCTCCAGTGGTGGCTCCGGCTGGCAGGTAAGGTTTTCTGATATTCGCGATCGTTCGCGTTGCCGGAAAAAGGTCCATTCCGGAGACGGTCAACTCTGGCCGTCTCCGGAGATATTTTGTGTCTGCTCCACTCCGCGGACCTTTTCACATTAAGTTCTGAACATTAAGACAATTGAGCCGGGGACGTGATGGGGGGAGATCTTCATCCGCACTGGTATAACTGGAGAGCGCAATGGCTCAGGAAGATAAATTTGTTCGGGGTCTTGGTCTGCTCGACTCGACCATGATTGTTGCCGGTTCGATGATCGGCTCGGGAATCTTCATCGTCTCGGCGGACATTTCGCGCCAGGTCGGGTCTCCCGGCTGGCTGATGGTTGTCTGGCTGGTGACGGGAGCACTGACGCTGATGGCGGCGCTGAGCTATGGTGAACTGGCGGCGATGATGCCGAAGGCAGGCGGGCAATACGTCTATCTGCGCGAGGCGTTCTCGCCACTCTGGGGATTTCTCTATGGCTGGACCCTATTTCTGGTGATTCAGACCGGGACGATCGCTGCGGTGGCGGTCGGTTTTGCGCGCTATCTTGGGGTGCTCTGGCCACGAATCTCCGAAACGAGTTACATCATTCAGCCAATTCAGCTTGGCAGTCAGTATGCGATCTCGCTCTCCAATGCACAGTTGATCGGGTTGTTGATGATCCTCTTCCTGACCTGGATGAATACGCGAGGATTGCGGCTGGGCAAGCTGATTCAGAACACCTTTACCTTTGCAAAGACCGGCGCATTGCTGGCACTGATCGTGCTTGGGGTGACGGTCGGATATCGTGCCATTGCCGCGGGCGCCAATTTTGGTGATCTCTGGACGGTGAGAGGGTCACTTCAGGATGTAGGTGGGAATCTGACGGCGGTCTCGGCCTTCGGCCTCTTCGTTGGAATCTGTGTCGCGCAGACCAGTTCCCTCTTCTCCTCTGATTCGTGGAACAATATCACCTTCACAGCGGGAGAGGTAAAAGATCCAAAGCGCAACATTCCGCTCTCGCTGGCCCTCGGGACGATTCTGGTGATTTCGCTCTATCTGCTGGCCAATATCGCTTATCTGGTCTCATTGCCATTCGAGACGATCCAGAACGTGCCGAGTGACCGTGTCGCCTCGGCGGCGGCGGAGGTGATACTGCCGGGGTATGGTGCGGGAGTCATGGCGGTTGGCATTCTGATCTCGATCTTTGGCTGCAACAACGGACTGATTCTGGCGGGTGCGCGGGCCTATTATGCGATGTCACGCGACGGACTCTTCTTTTCCGCCGCGAGCCGGCTCAACCGCCACCGAGTGCCGGCGTGGGGGCTGGTCATCCAGTGCGCCTGGTCCTGCGTGCTGATACTGCCGCGGACAGTGGTGAGGGGGGCTGATGGAACAGTCACCTACGGAAATCTTTACGGGAATCTGCTCAATTATGTCATCTCAGCGGCGCTGATCTTTTATGTCCTGACGATTGCCGGTATCTTTGTCCTGCGTCGCAAGCGACCGGACACTCCACGTCCATATCGTGCATTCGGATACCCGGTGATTCCTGCGCTCTACATGCTGGGAGCTGGGATCGTCGTGGTAATTCTATTTATCTATCAAACGGCGACGACCTGGCCCGGTCTGGTTATCGTGCTGACCGGTGTTCCGGTCTATTTTGTCTGGCAGGCACTGGCGAGACGGCGTGGAATCGAGCCGGAAGAAGCTTTTACTGATTGACGAGTTCGATAAGCGGGCTAACCCCGAGGAGGCTAAATGTCACTATTTGCAACCAAGTCGATCGATGTGATCATTGCCGAGTCCCAGGAGACCGGCGAGCACACATTGAAGAAGACGCTCAGTTCCCTTGATCTGACCATGCTGGGGATTGGAGCGATCATTGGAACCGGGATCTTCGTGCTGACGGGGCAGGCGGCAGGAAAGCATGCCGGCCCGGCGGTGGTCATCTCGATGATTCTGGCCGGTATCGTCAGCGCGTTTGCTGCGTTCTGTTATTCGGAATTTGCGGCCAGCGTTCCGATCTCCGGATCCGCCTACGCTTATGGTTACGGCACACTCGGTGAGTTTGTGGCCTGGATCATCGGGTGGGATCTGATTCTCGAGTATGCGTTTGGCGCGGCGACAGTCGCCGTCGGGTGGTCTGGTTATGTGGTCAGCTTTCTGAAGGATTTCGGGATAAACTTTCCGGTGCGGTTGACGGTTGGGCCGTGGAATGTGGTCAGGATGGCTGACGGGAGCGAGGTCCACGGAATTGTCAATCTGCCGGCATTGCTGATATCGCTCGCGGTGACCTGGCTATTGATTCGCGGGATCAAGGAGTCGGCATCGTTCAACACGGTAATCGTGATGGTCAAGGTGGTCGTGGTGTTGCTCTTCATCATTGCGGGCATTGGCTACGTCAATAAGAGCAACCTCGGGATTGGCTGTGTCGCGGGGGCACCTGGCTGCGCAGAGTTCATGCCGTTCGGTTTTGGCGGGGTGGTGACGGGCGCAGCGGTAATCTTCTTTGCCTACATCGGTTTTGACGCCGTGTCGACGGCGGCACAGGAGGCACGGAATCCAACGCGGGATATGCCGATCGGCATTCTCGGGTCGCTCGCGATCTGTACGGTCCTCTATGTGCTGGTTGCCGGGATCATGGTTGGACTGGTCGATTACCGTATGCTGACCAACGCCGCGGCGCCAATTGCGGTGGCGATCGACGAGGCGCTCAAGCTGGCGCAGGGAACGTCGATGGGGCGGGTTCTCAGTGTCTTCCCGATGATTATCAAGATCGGTGCGGTGCTGGGGCTGAGTTCGACAATGGTCGTGATGGTGATGGGGCAGCCGCGAGTATTCTATTCGATGTCGAAGGACGGGTTGCTTCCGAGCTGGGCGGCGAAGGTTCATCCGAAGTATCGGACGCCGCACGTGACGACCGCGATTACCGGAACGATTGTTGCGATCCTTTCCGGACTGGTTCCGATCAGCCTGCTCGGTGAGCTGGTGAGCATCGGGACGCTCTTTGCGTTTGTCATTGTCGGAACCGGAATCATCATTCTGCGTCGGACGAATCCGAACATGCATCGTCCGTTCAGGGTGCCCTTTTCACCGGTCGTCCCGATTCTGACGGTCGTCTCGGCGGCCTACCTGATGAACAGCCTCCCGCTCGATACGTGGATTCGACTGATCGACTGGATGTGCATCGGGCTGGTCCTCTACTTTGCGTATAGCTATTCCCACAGCAAGCTAAGTGCGGCGGGGAGCACGGGTGATGGCGCTTCGCGTTTACCGGCCGATTATAAGCCGCCAGTCGCGGCGCTGGTTGGGATCGGTGCGACACTGCTGGTGACTGCGTGGCAGGTACGAACCTACATCCCAAATGCCGGACCGATCGAGTATGGCATCCGGCTCTTCTTCTGGGTGGTCGTTGGGTTGATGGTCGTGATGCTGATGTATGGCCGGAGGGAGCAGGGAGCGGAGCGGAATGACAGCGTCCGAAAGACCGGGCTGACCCTTTCGCTGATCAACCTGTTCGTCTGGGCGGGCATCACCTACTGGTTCTTTGTCCATTACGCTGAGCTTCACGGCAAGTAGTGAAGTCAGGAGCAATGGACTGGCTGGCCCTGTGTGGCCAGATGTAGCCAGATGTAGCCTGAAGTCGGAAAGGTCCGGGAGTGGCTCGATGAGCGTCACTCCCGGACCTTTTTTGTCGTGATGATCAAAATGTACGACAGTTGCTCAGACGGTTCTGGTAACCTTTTCGAGCGAGCGAGGTTTGTCTGGTGAGAGCCCGCGCAACTCGGCCAGGCAGCCGGCGAAGATCTGTGCCGGGATGATGTAGGGGATCGTCGAGACCAGTTCATCGACCTTTTCTGGAATCCTGATGGCTCGTGAAGCCGATTTGCAGAGTGACTCCTCGCTCGAGATGACGAGTGTTTCAGCCCCGAGGCCATTCAGTTTGGCAAGGAGTTCACGGGATCCCTTGAGGGTAGGCCCCGGGGGGGCGATGAGAAAGACCGGGAAACGAGGGGCAACGAGGGCGATCGGTCCGTGGAGGAAGTCTGCGCCTGAGAATCGTTCGGCGACGATATAGCAGGTCTCCATCAGTTTGATCGAGAATTCATAGGCGTTGCAGTAGTTGAGTCCGCGACCGACGACGACACACTTCTCCATGAAAGTATAGCGTTCGACCATCTCCTGGATCTGTGGTTTGAGAGCAACGGATTTGGCGGCAAGTTCCGGAATGCGCTCAACCTCAAGTTTGGCGCTTCTGGCATTTGAGGGGCTCAGGGCGCGTGCGAGAAGATGGAAGATGAGCAACTGGCCGGTGTAAGTCTTGGTTGCTGCGACGCTCCGCTCACGTCCGGCGTGGATCAGGAACGTCTCGTCAGTCAGTCCGGCCATCGTCGATTGGGCTTCGTTGGTAATGGCAAGGGTCGTGGCGCCTGACTTCTTGGCATTGGCAAGGACGATATTGATATCGACGCCCTCTCCGGACTGTGAGATACCGATGACCAGGGTATCACGCAGGTCGAGGCGGCTTTTGTAGAGGGTGTGAACCGACGGCGCGGCGAGTGAGACCGGTATGCCGCTGGTCATCTCGAGCAGATAGCGGCCGAAGAGCGCAGCGTTGTCGGAGCTGCCACGGGCGACAAGTACGATCAGCCGCGGGCGCTTCGCCTGGAGTTTTGCGCCAAAAGCGGCGATCTTTGGACCTTCGATGGCGATTGTACGCGCGATGGCCTCGGGTTGTTGTTCAATTTCAGCCAGCATTAACGACATGATTTCTGATCTATCCTCCGGTTTATTACAGTCTCTGAGGTTGTTTGACGAGAGCTATCTTAGCAAATTCAGATCAAAGAGGAGAATGTTTACCGTGCAGACCGGGCGGCTTTTGAATTAATGATGGAGTTTTTCAGTTCACCCCGGATCAGTGCAGCGGTGCGTTGCCCGGAGGTCGGGCGGTGATCAGGATTGAGGATCGGCAGGTCGAGGCAGTCCTGTCGCCGGTCGATTCCGGAAGCGGTTGCCGGCCCCCAGGCCGCTTCGGCGGCAAGGGTGAGGATTGGCCAAAGAGCGTAGGGGGTGCCGGATAGCTGAAATGTTATCTCCGAATCCCGGCTGGATTCGGTCGGGGCTTCAGGTGACACAGATGTTGAGCAGAAGCGCGAATCATCGGAACTGAGTACTCGATTCAACGATGAATCGTTGGGGGGCGACTGCCTAATCGTCAGATTGACAAAGCTGGCGTCGGCGGCGCGTCGGAGTTGGGCCTTGGCCGGTTCCGATATTTCGGTCACTGCGTTGATAAGTATCGTGTAGCTGTTGAGGCGATTCCGCCCGAGAAAGGCAATCAGGTCGAGTCTTTCGCGGAGTGACCAGCTCCCCTGGCGCGCTTCGATGATTCCGCGTGCTTGGATACGGGGGCTCTCCGTCAGGTCGAGGTCGCGGCTGAGTTGTCCGGCGCCGCCGAGCTGTTCGAGTCTGTTCAGGCCATAAAATAGTCCCTGGTTCGATCCGGCAATGATCTCGATCAGGCGTGTCGCACGCGATCGGCGGTTTCGAATCCGGTAACCCTGTGGGGAGGCGTCAGGGAACCCTGACGCAAATTTCTGATCGAGGCGAAATGTCACGAGCACACGCTCAGCGCCGGTCTCGAACCTTCCCCAGGGAATTTCGAGCCACCGATTGACGAGTCGCGGATCCAGGTCATCGTTGGTAAGTTCCCAGCTGATCTTCGTGAATGGGATGTTGCCAAGGTAGGCAAGGTGGATCGCGGGGGCGACTTCGACATCAATAGTTGAGCGGCTGCCTTCCGGGACAGTCGTGATGAAGGGTTGGAGGCGAAGCTGCTGAAAGAGCCGGATCTCGAATTGGGCACGATCGCCGGAGGCGAGCCTGGTGGCGTGGATGTTGCGCCGAAACTGTTCGTTGAAGAGGGTTGTCGCCAGTGGTTGCATCTGCTGCAATGCGCGCCCTTCGAGCTTGTCGGCTGAGTTTTCAGCGCTTCCTGGTCGGTAGTCCGACTCCAGATCGTCGCGAATTCGAAGTTGGTAAATGTAGTCGGTCAGGTATCGACTGAAAAGGAGTCTCACCTGGGCACGATCAGTTCGGTAAAGGCGGTCGAGATCGTCGCGCAGTGAGTGTATGGCGACAAGGAAGAGCGACGATTGTGAGATGGCACGCGCGGAGCTGATGGAGTCTGCCATTATTGCCGGCGCTTCAGCCGGTTCGCTCGCCGCAAAGCCTGCCAGACGGTCGAGCCAGCGACGGCGCTGCAATTCGACAAAGAGCCGCTCTTTCGATTCACGATCGGTGGTCAGATCGAGGATGGCAACGCGGACGTTTCGCTCGATCGTCTCCTCGAGGCCGGCGATCATTGACCGGAGCGTCACTTCGGTGCTTCCCGGTAGCTGGATGAACAGGATGATATCGGGTGTCCCGGCTGCCGGGCCGGGAACGAACTCCGTCGCCCCGATCGCCCCGATCTGACGCCTGACCTGATTTTTGATCTGGCTTTTGATCTGTTTGCTGATCAGTTGACTGCCCGACAGTTGGTCGTTTGCCGCGCCAGCGATGGCATTGGCCGGCGAGTAGACCGGATATATCCGTGGCGACTCACCGAAACGAAGGTTGACCATTCGCGCGATCAGTAGTGGCAGCAACTCTGCCGGATCGTCGAAACGGATAATCTTGCCGGTCGTCTCAGGTGCCAGCTTCTCATCTGCGGAACAGGCGATCAGGTCGACCCGGCCCGATTGAAGATGGTCGAGCGCTTCCGGTGGAAGCCCCTTCTCAACAATCAGAAAGACTGGCAGTCGCGGGCGTTGCTGGCGGATCTGATTCAGAAGTCGATCGGACTCGGAGCGACCAGCGGCATTGATCCTCTCCCAAGAGAGGATCAATCCGTCCGTCCCCAGCCCGAAATTAACCCCGACATTATCGAGTATCCAGGCGAGAAGATCGGCGGGTCTTCGTGCCACTCCGGCCGACGGGGTGACGAGGTCGTGATCAGCGACCTCTGCCAGCAGTCTGAACTGCCCCGATCGGCCGGCCCGCTGGCTCACCCGATAATTCTCCGGCGGAACGGCGACGATTCGTCCCGCGAACTGGTCTCGCTGCGCAGTGCGCAATACTGGACGTTGTGGCCGACGATCTCCGGAGGCCGAGGCAACGGGCAGCAGAATCGCCAGTAGCAGTCCGGCCACGGTCCGCAACGTAAGGCCATTGAAATTGTCAGGACGGCCAGTATTCATCAGTTTCTGGGGCGAACACGAACTGGTGCGCTCCCGGTGCCAGT
>JBEIMN010000041.1:0-11576 GCA_040378705.1 Acidobacteriota bacterium | reverse complement strand
CTCCCGCGCCATCCGCAGAACCTGCCCCCTTTTCGAGCAGCAACCCGTCATCATATTTGGCCGCCGTCACCGTGATCCGGAAGCGTCCATTATCGGGCAGCTCACGCACCGCGATCTTGAAGTTCGCCTTTGGCCCATAGGTCCCGTCAGTCCCGAAGAGCTCGTCGTTTGGAATGGCCGGGCGCAGCAGCAGCCCCTCGGGGACCGTTCCGTATGCCTTCCCTTTCGGATAGCCTGAGCTGCCACGAAAATCGGCGAAGACTGCATGGTAGATGCTGTTGAAATCTCTCCACCCACGCACAGTGTCATTGCCCTGATAGCCCTCGATGAACCGAAATTTCGTCCGCATGAAAAACGGCTCAAACGGAAAGGGCTTCTTGACGGTCAGCTGCGTCACGGTGAAGTCTTCCGGAGTCAGCAGCGTGCTGCCTGCTCCGAGCACCAGCCGCTCGCTGATCGGCGTCGGATTGATCCCGCTCCCAAAATCGAGTCTGAAATTCTGGATGGATGGGCCGGTCGCCTTAGTTTTAGGGTCGATGATCACCCGGTTGAGCGCCTTCTCCGCAATCTCGAAATAGGTCTCCGTCAGCAACGGCGACAGCTCGAGCCGCTCGTGGTTATTGAGGAATCCATCCTTTGAGACCGCGTCGGCCGGCAGGATATCGGAGACATCATCCTCCAGCATCAGCAGCTCACGCAGCGTATTCCGGTATTGTGCGACCGTTAACCGTCGGATCAGCCCGTTCCTCGTCACCCGGCGCGCACGCGCGACGACGAGCGCATCGTCGATCCATCTGGTCATCCGCTCGCGATCGGCATCAGTGGGCTGTGGTTTGGCGTTCTTCGGCGGCATGGTCCCGGCATCGATCCGTTCGCGAACCGCCTCCCAGATGGTGATGTGCCGATCATCCAGCTTTCCGTCGAGCTGATCAACCCGCACTCCTCCCATACTGGTGTCGCTGTCATGGCAACGCAGACAGTTCTGCTTCAGGAACGGCAGGGCGAACTTTTCGAACGAAGCGGCAATCTCGTCATCTGAGCCGGCGGGCGACTGGCTCCCCGCCGACTGTGTCCCGTTAGACTTACCAGACACCGGCTGGCCAGGCGAGGATTTGCCCCACGAGGATTTGCCATATGGATACACGGCGATAATTACGACGCAAGAAATGAACAGCAGCGCCAAACTCCGCTTCAGCCTCTCAATGTTTGTGCTCATACCGGTTTGTCATGCTCCAAAGCCAAAGAATATTATGCTGCGCCACCGCGCACCGACGCGTCCGACGCCAGGTCACGCCCCGGCAATGATTCCAGGTTTGCTGACCCTTGAAATAGATGAATGCTCGAAAGAAATAGTCTCTTGTAAGGTGTTACGAAGTTAGCAGTCTATAGTATTTTCGAGTCCGCGAGAAGGCGATCGATACTATAGTCGTCACCGGCAATCTTTTTTCGCGGCGTGATCACCACCTCGCGGCTCCGGCAGGGTGAGCGCACACCGCTGGCGCCCCTGAAGAAGAGGAGCGCCAGCGCTGCCAGCTAATGGGCCAATGGAATAAAACCAGCTACTTCGTCGCCAGCCCCTTGAGCTGTGCACGAAGGGCCAGCTCTGTCGCCAGAAAACAGTGCTCCTGCGACATCGCCGTCTCTGTCCGGTTGAGGACATCGTCGACCAACTGCTCGCCATAGGGCATCGGACCGGCGCTGCAGTCGATATACCGCGTCTCTTTCTGATCAACGATGAAGAGATGGTTGCCCTTATTGCTTCGCGACAAATCGGTATACTTGCGCAGCTCCATGAAGCCTTCGGTGCCAATGACCGTCAAGCGGCCATCCCCCCACGTGTTGAGCCCGTTGGGCGTGAACCAGTCGACGCGCAAGTACCCGGAGGCACTGTTTCCACGCAGCATCGCGTCACCAAAGTCATCGTAGAGTGGGTACTGCGGATGGTTGACGTTCCGAACCTGGGCGGCGAGTACCTCGGCGCGGGTCGAGCTGGTAAAATATAGAAACTGATCGAACTGGTGCGAGGCGATATCGCAGAGGATTCCACCGAAATACTTCCGGTCCCAGAACCAGGAGGGGCGGGAGGCTGGGTTGATCCGGTGCGGGCCAAGGCCGATCGTCTGGACGACCTTGCCGATCGCGCCTGCCCTGACCATCTCTGCGGCACGAATCGTCGCCGGGTTCTCGAGCCGTTCGCTGTAGAGGATCGAGTAGATCCGCCGTGTCTGCTTCTGGACACGCCGCACCTCTGCCAACTGCTCGAGCGACGTCACCCCCGGCTTGTCGACCATAAAGTCCTTGCCGTGCTGCATGACGCGGACGCCAAGCGGGGCCCGTTCATTCGGGATCGAGGCACTGACGATCAACTGCAGCGCCTTGTCCTCGAGGATCTCCGCTTCGCTGCGGGCCTGACGCGCCTGCGGAAACTCCTTCTGGAAGGCGGCGGCAAGCTCCGGCTCCTTCGCGTAGAATGAGACCAGTTCGCCGCCACCACGAATCACCGCTCGCGTCTGGCCATTGATGTGGCCGTGATTGAGGCCAATCACGCCAAACTTGATCCGACCGGCCTGGATGGCCCGCGCCGGCGCCGGCTTCAGTGTCTCATAGGTGATGGCGGCCGTGCCGGCCATCAGAAAGTCGCGTCGCGCTGCTTCAAATTTCATCATCACAATTTACAATTTACAATTTCGGTCAGGTAACGGACCAAACCGATCAACTGCCAGTGCATCTGGCAGTTGATCGATTTGTGAGTTGATCGGTCGTTGCGGTAAAAGGCCTACAGCTTCCAGCCTTCGCGATACTCGCGTTGCAGGTACTGATTGGCCTCCGGAATATTGGTCACCCGACCTGTCGCTCCATCGTAGGTGATCTTACGCCCCTGCCCTGTCTTGAGCGCAACGACCCCGAGGAGCATGTTCTCCGTCAGGCGGCTTGCATACTCGATCGGGCAGGTAGTCTTCTCTTTGCCCATGATCGCCTTAGCCCAGTTGAGTCGATGCTTGGCGCTCTTGTCAGCGTCATCATTCATCTCGACCCGCGGATAGGTGCGCGGAACCTTGTTGGCAACTTCGACCAGTGACTCCGGATAGAGTTTTGGATTGTAGCCATAGGTCTCGTGCATGAGAATACCCTTCTCGCCAATGTAGATGACGCCACCGCCCGGATCGAGCTGGACGTTGTCGGGCATGAGCGCCGGCCGATCGGGCATTAGTCCGCCATCGAGCCAGGTCAGCTTGACCGCTGGCTGGTTTCCACGGGCTGGATAATGGTAGGTCGCCTTGGATGAAAGCGGATAGCTCGCCAGCGCATTGTTCGCGCCCAGCCCCCACGGCGTTGAGGTCGCCTCGACGCTGGTCGGATAGGTCAGTCCGAGTGCCCAGTATGGATGATCCATGAGGTGTGCGGCCATGTCGCCGAGCGCCCCGGTTCCCCACTCAACCCAGCCACGCCAATTGAATGGATGGTAGATCGGATGGTAATCGACCTGCGGCGCCGGACCAAGGTAGAGATCCCAGTTGAGGCTCGCCGGTATCGAGTAGTCACCCACCACCGCCGACGAGATCGCGCGGTTGAGCCGCCGCGCCGTCCACTCATTGCCGAAACCGCCGCCACCCTGCCACGGAGCTGCCGCCTTGAGCGGACGCGGCACACCCTGCGGCCAGATCGGGCGATTGGTCCAGATGTGAACCTCCCGGACTGCACCGAGGACTCCGGCCTGAATCCACTCGTTGACCCGCGCCGCCGCATCGCTCGAATGGCCATGGTTGCCCATCTGCGTCGCCACCTTCGTCCGCGCCGCCACCTCGCGCAGCACACGCGACTCCTGCACAGACCAGGTCAGTGGCTTTTCGACGTAGACGGCCTTGCCCGCCTCCATCGCCGTCTTCGCGACGATCGCGTGGGTGTGATCCGGCGTGGCGACGATCACGCCGTCGATTCCCTTCTCGGTCTCGATCAGCTTTCGGAAATCGGCGTAGCGCTTCGCTTTGTTGTAAGCTTCCTGCAGCCGGACCATATTCTCGTTCGGCTTGCCGTCACGATTGCGAACCCGGCCGGCCATCGCCTTGTCGACATAGTCGAAATCGACGTCGGCCAAGGCGACGATGTTCTGTCCGTTGGCGAGCAGCTCCGAAGCATCGGACGCTCCCTGCCCGCCACAACCAACGACCGCGATATTGACCTTGTCGCTCGGCGCGGTATAGCCAGGCCCGCCAAGGACGTGACGCGGGACGATCATGGCCCCAAGCGCCGCCGCCGTCGTCCCGGCAACGAACTTCCGTCTCGATATGTTATCTGTTGACATTGATACCTCCGGAGTTTACCGACTATGCCAGCGCGTCCTTCATAAACTGGAAGCACTTGCGCACCTCAGCCACTGCGTCATCACCACGATACTCGTACTCGATGTTGGCCGGGATATCGTACTTCTTGCTCTTCAGGAGTTGCAGCACCGGCTTGATCGGTGTATCACCAGTTCCCCAGACCACGTTCGCCCCGTGATCCTTCTTCCGGTCCTTGATGTGCAGGTTGGTGATCCGGGCGTGATGCTCGTTGATGTAGGCGATCGGATCGTAGTTTGCCGCGGTGAAATGGCCGATATCGAGGTTGATCCCGATATACTTTGAATGGGCCATCGCCGCCGCGAAGCTCTCCGGCTTTGCATACTGATTCGGATCGGTCAGGTTGTCGTGATTGTGCATGGCGACCGTGATCTTATGCTTGTCGGCATAGGGGGCAACACGCTTCGCGACACTGACTGTCGCCGAGGCGGTGATCACCTTCACCCCGAGCGCCTTCGCCATCTCAAAGCCACGCTCGATCTCCTCGTCGGTAAAATTGTCGTTGAAGCTGTAATTATAGGCCTGCAGCTTCACGCCCGCCGCGTCAAACTTCTTCCTGACCGCAGTGAAGGTGTCGAGCGGCGTCGTCAGCCGCCACTTGCGGATCTCGTCACGGTACCCCGGGTTTGGCGTCGGCCGTCCGTTCGGTCCCGGAGGGCCCATCTGTGGCCGCGGCTCGATGTGGCCGGAGAAGAGCTCACACTCGCCAATCCCGATCTCCGCCATCGCCTTCAACGCGTCATCGAGCCCCATCGTCCGGAAACTGTAGGACTGAATTCCAAGCCGGACACCCTTGAACGCCGACTTGATCTCGGCCAGCGAGACCATTGAAAGCGGCACCCCGGCAATCATGATCTTTCCAAAATCTCTTCTGGTATACATCGTCAATTTTCCTTTCAGATACTCTGATATTGTTGTTCGGATTCAGATTCAGAATCCTGATTCGGTTACGATTAGTGTCAGATGTTGTTTCAGTTTTGTTTCAGGGGTTGATCGGTTCCGGCCTGCCGTTTACAAACAAAGCCCAGCCCGAACCGGGCAGCTCCCCCACTTTTCACAGACGATGGCCGGACGCCGGAAGTGACAAAATTCCGACGCCTCATCGACAAACGCTCTTACTGAAGATTGCTTTGAAGCGAAACTACCGGAGCAGCTTCAGTAACTGGATACATTCGACCATTGCCCGACCGTTGTGATATCCCGCCTTCCACGGCTGCGCCTTGTCGCCACTGACCGTTCCATCTGGTTGCAGGTTCGCGTGCCACTCCCCATTCTCCCAGTCGACGAAACGATTCTCGATCAGATCGTACGTCTTCTGGTAGATCTCGAAATACCGCCGCTCCCCCGTCAGTCGATACATATAGAGCGCGCTGACGATCGCTTCCGCCTCCGCCCACCAGACCTTGACCAGGCGGTCCGCCGGCTGGTTGAAGCGTCCGCTGTCGAAGAATCCGCCATCCTTTGCGTCATACCCATACTTCATCGAATAATCGAAGAGCGTCCGGAAGAGGTCGAGAAATGGCCGGTACGAGACTCCCGCCGCCTCGCAGGCATCGATCAGAAGCCAGATGTTCTCCAGATCGTGCCCATACGAGACCCGCGCGTTCTCGCCATCGAGCCGTGGCGTCCAGTCGCGTTGATACTTGTCCGTACACGCGCCAATCGATTTGCGGACCACCGTGTTGCTCTGAATGTTGATCAGCTCCAGCAATCGCTCGCGCCCGAGCGGCAGCATCGTCGCCCGGTAAAACGTCGTCAGCGCCTCGAGCAGGTGGAGGTGGGTGTTCATCAGCTTTCCACCCGGCTCTCCGCTCATGTACGAAGACGACTCCCGGTCACCCGGACTCCAGTCCGGCAGAAAGTACTCGCGGTAACCGCCATACTGACGATCATGGGCCTTCGCTTCGAGCAGATCGAAGAACTCGATCGCGAAATCGCGCACATCCCGCCGGCCACTCGCCAACGCGTACTCCGAGATTGCATAAAGCGCGAACGACTGACCGTAAAGATGCTTGTTCGGCTTCTGCTTCTGCTTGCCTGTCGCATCGACCTGCCAGTAAAACCCGCCATAACGCGCATCCCACATCTTCTCACGCAGGAACTGGTAGCCGTGTTCGGCCGCCTCCAGGCACTCTGCTCCGCAGTATCCCGCCCGCGCCAGCCTTGCAAATAACCAGACCTGCCGCGCCTGCGTGACAATCATCTTCACTCCCGGCCCATTCGCTTCTCCACGCGGCCCGAAGTTGATCGTGTACCCGCCATTCACTCGGTCGAGGCTCTTCTCCAGCCAGAAGGGCAGGATGTTGCGGCGCAGATTCTTCTCCAGCCGCCCGATCTCCCTGTCAACATCTGGTTTGCCAATCGCTGGCTTGACGTTGACGGCTGCCGGCGCGGCCGGCGTCTGGAAAAGAAAGAGGATCGCCAGAAATATCGTCACCATAAGTCCTCCCCGGCTATCTGCCAACCGGGTTTGTCTTGACCCATTCCTGGTAGAGCTTATCGAGTTCCGGGCTCAGTTTCGGGTAGATGTCACGCGAACGGTATCTGCCTGAGCGCATCATCTCTCGCTTGAAATTCTCTGTATTGACAGTCAATTCAGCCGATTTGATCACCTGCTCGACGATCTGCGGAGGGAAGAAGAGCACCCCCTCTTCATCACCAACCACGACATCGCCCGGCAGCACAGAGACGTGGCCGACACGGATCGGCGCGTTCCACTCGACTCCGACCTGGTCGGCCATCGCCGAAGCGTGCGCGTTGACGTAATAGATCGGAAAATCCTTCATCACCAGAAACTCGTTCAGATCACGAATCCCGCCATCGACGACGACGCCGCGCACGCCGCGCTGCTTCATGCCGATCCCCGTCACATCACCCAGGAAGGTCGCCCGATCGACAGAGCCGCCCAGCTCAACCACGATGACATCGCCAGGATTGGCGTCCTCACCTGCCCGGACGTTGTACTGGAAATCCCAGTCACCCTCCTTCGCGATCTGCTTCGTCCCGGCGTCGATGTCCGGCCGCAGTGGCAGATAGCGCATCGTCAGCGCACGCCCAATCAGCTTCGTCCCCGGCTGGGTCAGCCGGAAATGGTTGGCGAAGTTCTGTGTGTAGCCAAGTGTCTGCACTCCATTCCAGAGCGCCTCGATCGGAAATTTCGCGATCCGCGCCAACTGCTCGTCGGTCACCCGCGGACGATCCTGCTTCAATACATCCATCAGCGGCGTCCAGGTGTTGCGCTGTGCACGCAATCCGGCGGGAACCTGCACCTGCGACTCGACGTAAAAACCTGCCCCCAATCCGATGATCAGACCGGCGATGACAATTGCGACTGCTCTTCTCGACATTAAGCTCTCCCCATTTTTTTCGGCGCTGCTTTTTTTCGGCACTAAATCCTGCGGCCCCGGCTTCGACTGCCGTAATGATTCAGCGCATTGAAATAGCCTCTCTTTTTTCGCTGCCCAATACCTATTCCGGAATCAGTCCCGGAAAAACGAAGGCATAAAGCATGACGATAACTCCGACCAGCGCGGCAAGGATAAGGCTATGCTTGAAGACCGCCTTGAATATCGCCGCCTCGTTCCCAGCCTGTTGGGTTGCCGCCGATGAAACAACGA
The DNA here is from genome assembly GCA_040378705.1 of Acidobacteriota bacterium. Lineage (GTDB taxonomy): Bacteria > Acidobacteriota > Blastocatellia > RBC074 > RBC074 > CAIOZW01. The sequence continues at coordinate 3,619 of JBEIMN010000041.1, read as the reverse complement.
TCGACTGGGCGTCGATCATCTTGCCCATCACACCGCCCGCCGAGTTGGCAGAGGCCATGAGCACCGCGCTGATGCCAAGCTGCTGCGCCGTCACCCGCTGCAGGTTGCCAAAAAGCGCATTTGATCCCGCATCAGTTCCGGTCAGTGCCACTCCGAGCCAGCCAAGCAGCGTTCCAAAAAACGGATAGAGCATCCCGGTCTTCGTCAGACTGAGCCCCATCACCGTGTCCATCCCCGCATACCGCGTCACATAGGCCAATCCGACCATGAAGCTGATCGCCGCCAGCGAGGGAATAAGCTCGCGGCAGGTCCGCCCAAACAGCCGCATCGTCCGCCCCGGCGACAGCCCGAGAAAGATCGACGCGAGGATCGTGCCAATGAAGATCGCCGTCCCCGGCAGCGAAAGCAGATTCCAGTCGACAATCGCCGCCTCCGGCAGATTCTGTGCAACCGGGGGGACGCGGAAGACCAGATTGTGCAGCAACGGCATCGGCCTCTTCCACGAAGCGAGCGTCAGATATTTGTTGATCGCCGGATAACCGGCGATGAAGATGAAGACCGATGCCAGCAGAAAGGGCGACCATCCACGCAGCACCACGCTGGTCGAATGGCGCGGAACCTCGAGAATCGATCCACCATCCGCCCGCAATATCGTCGCCGGCCGCCAGAACTTGAGAAACGCCACCATTACCAGCAACGAGAATAAGGCCGAAACCACGTCGACGAGGCTGTTGTCCATGTGGTTCGACCAGAAATACTGCATCCCCGCAAACGAGAGCCCACTGACTGCCAGCGCCGGCCAGACCTCACGCGTCTCTTTCCAGCTGACTAAACTCCGCACCAGCCAGAGTGGCAGAATCGCTGAAATCGGCGGCAATATTCGACCCGTCATTGCGCTCAGGGCCATCTCATCCAGCCCGGTCACCCCAGCCAGCACCCGCAACGGATTGCCAACGCCACCCCAGGCCACCGGCGCCGTGTTGGCCAGCAGGCAGAGTGTCGCCGCCTGAAATGGATTGAACCCAAGCCCGATCAGGAATGACCCGGCAATCGCCACCGGCGCTCCACCGCCGCCGGTCCCTTCCAGAAACGCCCCGAAACAGAAGGCGATCAGAATCAACTGCAACCGCTTGTCCGACGAGAGATTGGCGATCGAATCCTTCATCACCTGAAACTGGCCCGTCTCGACCGCGACGTTGTACAGAAACATCGAGGCAATGATGATCCACGCAATGCGCAGAAATCCGAAGATTACGCCGTGCACCGCCGCCGCGCCGACCATTGACACCGGCATCCGGAAGACCAGCAACGCGAGGATCACCGCCATCAGCATTCCACACATCGCCGAAAACCAGACACGCTTCTTCAGCGCGACCAATACAATAAAGAGCGTCAATACCGGCAACGCCGCGACAATGGTCGAAAGCGGCCAGAATCCAAATGGATCGTAGTTTTGCGTCCAGGTCATATAAAAATCTCTCCTCGATCGGGGATTGAGCCGGTGCAGTATTTTGATTCAGTAATCGTTGAACGGATTGCGAAGACATCGTGTAGAAATTAGGCCGGCAAGTCAACTCTTTGCGCTACTCCACACAAAATTTGCCGGTTGAAATTAATCAGAGTCATGGCCTCTTTTGCCGGGAACCATGAGACCATAGAGAACGTTCTTCAAAATGACGAGACTGAGGTAGTTGCGCCAAATCGCCAACTGTCCGATTAATTGGAGGGATTGAATGAAATCGACGATTCTCTTATCTAGTCTTCTGCTCCTGGCTGGAGCCTCGACTGCCCTTGCGCAGCGAAGCTATGAGCAGCCGGCTGTGGTCACGATCCGTATTTCGCGAACGATCAAATCTGTCACCTATCGACCAAACAGCGGACAGACGACCATCGGACTCCAGGGCACCGCGCTCATCCCGCGTGCAGAGGGCCGGCTCCGCGTTCAGAACAAGCAGGGCGTCACCTACATCGAGGGCGAGATTTCAAAGCTCGAGCCGGCGACGAAATTCGGCGGACCATACCTGACCTATGTTCTCTGGGCGATCACGCCCGAGGGAAGCGTCAATAACCTTGGAGAGGTGCTCGTCAGTGGTGACCGGGCGAAGATCCGGGCCAGCACCAACCAGCAATCTTTCGGCCTTGTCGTGACGGCCGAACCCTACTTCGCCATCTCTATGCCGAGCGAGATGGTCGTCGCCGAAAATACCATCCTTCCCGAAACCCTTGGCAAGATCGAAGCGGTCGATGCCAAGTACGAGCTGCTCGAACGCGGCAAATACGAGAGCGGTGTCTTCGAGGCGTTTGGTATCGACCCGAAGCTGCCGCTCGAAATCTATCAGGCACGCAATGCGGCACGGATCGGGCAGTGGCTTGGAGTCGACAAATACGCGATCGAATCGTGGGCCAAGGCTCAGATTGAATTGAAGAATGCCGAGGGCTATCAGTCGCGCAAGGGCAATAATCGCAAATCGGTTCAGATGACCGCACGCGACGCCGTCCAGATCTTCGAGGACGCGCGCGTCATCGGCCTCAAGCGGATGGATGAAGAGCGACTGGCGAACGAACGCCGCGCCGCACAGGAACGGCAGGCCCGCGCCCGCGCCGAGACAGAGGCCGAAACCCAGCGCCGCAAGGAGGAGGAAGAGGCACGCAAACGCGAAGAGGAGGCACGCAAACGCGCCGAACTCGAGCGTGAAGTTGAGTCCGCCCGCCGTGAGCGCGCCGAAGCCGAGAAACTGAAGGCCGAGCTCGCCACCGCCCAGGAGTCCCAGCGCCGTGCAGAGGCCGAAGCCGCCCGTGCCCGCGCCGTCGCCGAGCAGGAACTCTCCCGAAAGAGCGCCGAAGAGTCACGTCGCCGCGAAGAGGAGGCGAAGAAGAGCGCCGAAATGTCCCGCCTCGCCGCCGAGCAGTCGAGACTCGCCGCTGAACAGTCCGCCCGCGAAAAGTCTGAACTTCGCGCCCGCCTGCTTCAGCAGTTCAACGCCGTCCTCGACACCCGTGACACCGAACGCGGTCTCGTCGTCAACATGGGCGATGTCCTCTTCGATACCGGCAGCTTCACCCTTCGCCAACTTGCACGCGAGAAGCTGGCCCGCCTCTCTGGCATTGTCCTCAACTACCCGGGGCTGAAGCTCGAGGCCGAAGGCCATACCGACAATGTCGGCGGTGAGGCGTTCAATCGAAAGCTGTCGGAGCAGCGCGCTGGCGCTGTCCGCGACTACCTGCTCTCGCAGGGGATCCCGGCCGATCAGATCACGTCGAGCGGCAAGGCATTCTCGATGCCCGTCGCCGACAACAAGACAGCGGCTGGCCGCCAGCAAAATCGTCGGGTCGAACTGATCGTCTCCGGTGAGGTCATCGGAACCCGGATCGGTAACTGATCTCCACAATTGGTGAGCGGGGGCTGAAAAAACAGCCTGGTGGAAAAATAGGCCAGACAGGGTGATCGCATTTTGCGAGTGGAAATCCTCTGTGCGCGGGGGTGCGCGGGCATCCGGCCGGCATGTCTTCACCTTTCACAGCGGCACTCAGTGGCACTCAGCAGTAGCATCAAGGCCCAGGCTCTGACAGCAGTCTCTCCGCTCCGTTTTATCTCAAAGAGGCTCTGTGCAAAGGACAT
>JBEIMN010000040.1:0-11771 GCA_040378705.1 Acidobacteriota bacterium | reverse complement strand
CGCTCGCCGTTGCCCGCCAGCAGGTCGAAAATGGCGCGCAGTTGATCGACATCAACATGGATGAGGGGATGCTCGATTCGAAGGAGGCGATGGTCCATTTTCTGAACCTGGTCGCCTCTGAGCCCGACATCTCGCGAGTGCCGGTCGTCATCGATTCGTCGAAGTGGTCTGTACTCGAGGCGGGGTTGAAATGTCTGCAGGGCAAGGGGATCGTCAACTCGATCTCCCTCAAGGAGGGGGAGGAGTCTTTCATCCGGCAGGCACGCCTGGTTCGTCAGTACGGTGCGGCGGTGATCGTCATGGCGTTTGATGAGCAGGGTCAGGCCGACAATTTCGAGCGGCGGATCGAGATCTGCCATCGCGCCTACCGGGTGCTGGTTGACGAGGTTGGATTTCCTCCAACCGACATCATCTTCGATCCAAATATTCTGACCGTTGGAACCGGGATCGAGGAGCACAGTAACTATGCCGTCGATTTTATCAACGCCACGAAATGGATCAAGGAGAATCTGCCAGGCGCAAAGGTTAGCGGCGGTGTCAGCAATATCTCGTTCTCGTTCCGTGGAAACAATACGGTCCGCGAGGCCATGCACTCGGCCTTTCTCTACCACGCGATCCGGGCCGGACTCGATATGGGGATTGTCAATGCCGGCCAGCTTGCCGTCTATGACGAAATTCCCGCCGAACTGCTCGAGCTGGTCGAGGATGTGCTCCTCAACCGTCGGGCTGACGCGACCGAACGGCTGATCAGCTATGCCGAACATCATAAGCAGTCGGGCCGTGTGGAGTCGAAGGAGGCGGAGCTCTGGCGCTCCTGGCCGGTCGAAAAGCGGCTCGAGCACGCGCTCGTCAAGGGGATCGTCGACTTCATCGACGAGGATGCGGAAGAGGCACGCCAGAAATATGGTCGCCCGATCACCGTCATCGAGGGGCCGCTCATGGCTGGAATGAATGTCGTTGGTGACCTCTTCGGAGCCGGAAAGATGTTTCTGCCCCAGGTCGTCAAATCGGCGCGGGTCATGAAGAAAGCGGTTGCCTGGCTGACTCCGTTTATGGAGGAGGAGAAGAACGCAACTGGTGATCGCAAGGCGCAGGGCCGGATTCTGCTGGCTACCGTCAAAGGGGATGTCCATGATATTGGCAAAAATATCGTCGGTGTTGTTCTTGGCTGCAACAATTACGAGGTGATCGACATTGGGGTCATGGTTTCCTGCGACCGGATTCTTCAGACGGCACGTGACCGCGAGGTCGACATAATCGGATTGAGCGGGCTGATCACGCCATCGCTCGACGAGATGGTTCACGTCGCGAAGGAGATGCAGCGTGAGGGGATGACACTCCCGCTTCTGATTGGTGGTGCGACGACGAGCCGCGTGCATACTGCGGTCAAGATTGCACCGTATTATGAGCCACCGATTGTCCACGTCCTTGACGCCTCGCGTGCGGTCGCGGTTGTCAGCAGCCTTTTCAATTCCGAGACGCGTGCCGGTTATGCGTTGGAGAATCAGCGGCAGCAGCAGCGTGACCGCGAGGCCCATCTGGCGGGGCGTGAGCAGCGCTCGCTGCTGACCATTGCCGAGGCCCGCGCCAACCACACCCCGATCGACTGGGCAACGAGCGAGATTGCGACCCCGGACTTTACTGGAATCAGGACGCTCGACAACTTTCCGCTCGACCAGATCGCGGAGTTCATCGACTGGTCGCCATTCTTTCATACCTGGGAACTGGCCGGCGTCTATCCGCGGATTCTCGATGACGAGATCATTGGGGTCGAGGCCCGGAAACTTTATGCCGACGCCCGCCGCCTGCTTCAACAGATCATCGATCAGAAACTGCTGACTGCCCGTGCCGTCTATGGTTTCTGGCCAGCCAATAGTGTCGGTGATGATCTTGAAGTATATGCAGACACTTCGCGCGAGTCGGTGCTGACCAGACTGAGTATGCTGCGCCAGCAGGCGGAGCGTCGCGAAGGCCAGTTCAATCAATCACTCGCCGACTTCATCGCTCCGCGCGAGTCCGGGCGAACCGATTACATCGGCGCCTTCGCCGTAACCACCGGGATTGGCCTTGAGGCAATATGTGCCCGCTTTGATGAGGAGCACGATGACTATGGTTCAATCATGGCTCAGGCGCTCGCCGATCGGCTCGCAGAGGCATTTGCGGAGCTTCTGCACCAGCGGGCACGGGTCGACCTTGGCTTTGGTCGTGAAGAGAAGCTGACGATCGAGGAGATTATCAGGGAGCGTTACCGTGGGATACGCCCGGCCCCTGGCTATCCGGCCTGCCCGGATCACCTCGAAAAGATCAAGCTGTTCGAGCTTCTCGAGGTCGAGGCTCGAACCGGAATCAGACTGACGGAGAGTTGCGCCATGCTTCCGGCGAGCTCTGTCAGCGGCTGGTACTTCAGTCATCCGCAGTCGAAATACTTTGCGATTGGCAAGATCGATCGCGATCAGGTCGAGGATTACGCGGCGCGCAAGGGGATGACAGTCGCCGAGATCGAGCGCTGGCTCGCGCCCTATCTGCACTATGAAATGGCGTAGCCTTCGCTCCGCGTGTATCCCCTCCCCGCCGGTTCAGTAATTGAACCTGATCCCGATCCGCAGGGTTCTGGGTTTGATCGTCCGAGTGGGAGTCAGGAACCGCTCGGTCCGGCCGGGGGTGAAATCGACATACTCTGCTCCGAAGCTGAAGACTGTCGAGTTGAGTGGATTGAATGCCTCTATCTGGAGCTGGATCGCCATCTTTTCGCGAGCTTTGGTGAGGCTGCCGACGCGAAACGAACGCGAAGCGCGCAGGTTGAGTGTGTGGATCGCCGGCCCGCGGCCGGCATTGCGGGGAAGATCGCCCGCTGTCCCGATCGTTGGCAGCGAAAAACGATCCAGAATCTCTGGCGCCAGCGCTTCTCCCGGTCGGCGCCAGCCGATTCGTGCCGGATCTCCGCTGAAATTTGGTCGGTCATTGCCGACATCATCCAGATTTCGATCGTTTCCGGCAATTCCGATATTGAATGGGCGCGCAGAGGTTAGCTGCAATATACCGCCAACCGTCCAGCCAGTCGTCAAGTGCAACAGGGCCCGCCAGGCTGGTAAACGCAAGCTTCCGCTGATCACGAGCCGGTGCCGCGAGTCGAGCAGGCTCAGCGACCGTTCACGACGAAAGTCACCGGCGACAAGCGGCGAGGAGGTGTTGACGATGCCATCGTCGATCGACCGGCTCCGCGTATAGCCGAGGCGCAGGCTTCCACGACTTCCCGACTTGAGGTTCAGTCCGATGCTCAAACCGTTGTAAAGACTGTTGCCGCGTGACTGTAACTCTTCTACCTGAGTCAGTTCGGTCGAGGGGCGAAGTGGCCTCAAGACCGCCAGTGCCGTCCGGATTCCATTCGTTGAGTTGCTGGTCGAAACACTGTTCAGTCCGTAGGTGATCGTCGTCACCCCGTTCTCGCGCACAGTTTCGCTCGGTCTGACGCTGGTCGAGAAGCGGATCTGATCGGCTTGTCCCGGGTAGAGGCGCTGCCCGGTCGATGGATCCGGCGCATTGGAGAGTTTCAGTGACAGCAGGTAGTCTGTCCAGGAGCTGAATCCTGGCGGCAGGCGAGCGGCATTGATATTGCTTTCGCGCCACAGGTGGAGGCCGCGGTGGGAAACGTGGCCGATCTCCAGTCTGCCCCAGCCTCCGAGCTCCCGCTCAAAGCCGATGCTCCACTGCGAACTCTCCGGAAGTCGAAAGCCGGATTGCAGCCGCCGTTGAAAGCCGCCCTCGGCAACCGTCGCTTCAGCGACACCGGCATCTTCGAGCCGCAGCGCACGCGGAAAGTCGAGTCCGGTCAGTAGCCCTCGCGCCAGACCATTGTTCGTGTCCAGTAAAAGTTTCTGTGAGGTCAGTTTGAAATCGTCGATCGTGCGCAGCATTGCCCGGTTGAAGAACGTGCCATAACCCGCCCGGAGCAGGCTTCGGCCACTCCCCGACGGGTCCCACGCCATCGCCAGCCGCGGACCGAAGTTGTTCCGGTCGGCAATGACCGATTCGTTGTCCCACCGCAGTCCGAATGACAGATTGAGCCCCTGACCTATTCGCCAGTCATCCTGCCAGAAGATGCCCTGATAATGATTGCTGATCGCTGATTCCGTTCGGAATCGCTGGACGAACCTCGATGGCTGGTTGGCCATGAAATCGGCCACCGAATCGAAGCTGAAGGTTCCCGTCGCATCCGAAAGATCGCGGAAATGTGAGCTGATCGCGTGGAGGTCTCCGCCAAAGGTGATCGTATGCAGACCTCTCGCCACCGTCATCGATTCCTGGATTTGCCACCGATCCTCGCGTCGATCCAGTCCGTTCAGCGTGCTCGAACCGGCGACCAGTGTTCCACTCCGGTCATCATCAGTTCCGGAAAGCTGGCGTGGATCCTCGATCCCGATCAGGACAACCGGTGCGGCCACCGCTGAAATTCGCTTTGAACCAGTGTTGGAGTGGAGCGGTGAATCGGTCGGGCTCAGCCTCGACCACTGAAACCGCAGGCTGTTGAAGACGCTCTCCGACAATACAGCCTGATCCGTGAACGCGGCGGAGATACTGTCGCGCCCCGTTCGTCGCATCGTCTCGATCATGCGCCGCCCGCCCGGAAAACCGCGCCGGTCGACACTCCGCCCCAGCGTCAGAAATGTACTCAGTCGATGGCCTCCACCCGGCTCGAAATCTTCGCGACTCTGCCAGGTCTGGTTCTCTCGCGGTGTCCGCAGCGAGAGGTCATAAAGTCCGACCTCACCATCGAGAATCTTTCCGTTTGGCGCCGGCAGCGGAAACCGCGGATTCTGGATGGCCGGCACCAGCGCCGCGATCGTTGCCCGATCGTCGAGGTATTCATACTCGAAGGCGGTAAAAAAGCGACCTTTCCAGCGCCGCAGAAATCCGGGTGATCCGCCAATCGTCGCTCCCGGATTCGCGCTGAAAAATGGAATCCTCGCCCCTCTCCGCGGATCGGCGTTGCGAAAATACCCGTTCGCATTCATGCGCGCATCACGATAGTAATGGAAGATTTCGCCGTGGAGGCTCTCCGTCCCGCCGCGCAGCCGCAGATTGACCCGCCCGCCTGCGGCGCGACCATACTCTGCCGAAAACTGGTTCGTGATCACCTGAACCTCTTCGACTCCCGCCAGTGACGGCACGAAGCGCTCTCGCGCTGCTCGATCGTCATTGTTGTCGAGCCCCTCGATCGTCAGGTTGTTCGAAAAGGGTGTCCCTCCCTGGAGCGAGAAGAGTCCGCTCTCCTCCGGTGTTGCACGGTAGCTCACCAGCCGATCCCCCTCCGCCAGATCCTTATCGCTCAGCCCCGGCAGCGTTGCTCCCGAGAGCGTCAGGACCAGGTCGAGCGGGTTCCGACTCTCAACCGGCAACCCTTCGAGCACCCCACGCCCCAAAGTCGCTCCCACTACTGTCCGTGTTACATCGACACGGATCGCCTCGTCCCGGATCTTTCCACCCCGGATCACCCCACCCTCAGGACCGACGGTCACCTCGACCGCTATTCTTCCCGGCCCAAGCACAAAGTCATAACGTACACGCTCTCCCGCCAGCCCGTTAAATCCCGGCACCAGCACCGTTTGAAAACCGGTCGCCTCGGCACGCAGTTCATAGAAACCAGGACTCAGCCTGAGCAGCCGGTACTCTCCCCGCCCGTCACTCTTCGTCGTCTGCTCGACCCCTGTCTCCAGCCGCCGCGCGATCACCAACGCATCCACCACCAGCCCGCCGCGCACATCACTCACTCTTCCGACGATCGAGACCCGGTCCAGATCGTCTCCACTCACCGGCAGATACAGGACTATTACCAAAGAGATTAGCCGGAAAATTAACCCGAAGACTGGTCCAACGACAATCTCTCTGCCAAATTTGCTGATCGATTCTTTGATCTTCACTGATCCCTCTCCTTTCGGATTAGAGACAGAGAAGCTGGGGGTGGCCAAATCTTCTGGCTGAATAGAATGGCCGGATATTAGTGCAGGTCAGCTCCGATTTCAATTAAAAAATCACCGCAAAAAATCACCGCTTGCAGGTCCCAAATATCACGCCGGTCGCCCCGGTCACTACTGTACCAAATCGCGCCAGCTGCTGATCGTACGGAAAAGCCGCGATCGACCTATGCTTTTTTGCGTGGGGCACGGTAAACGTAGTTTTTACGCCCAAACCTGACCTCGCATCCGTCGAAGAGCGGTGTCTGGTTGACGCGCTTCCCCTCGATGAAGGTTCCATTGCTGCTTCCAAGGTCGGAGACACGATAAACACCACCATCATTGACGATTTGCGCGTGTCGCTTCGAGACCGATGGATGGTCAATTACAAATTCGTTGTTGAGTGTTCGGCCAATCTTTATCTCACTCTGGTTCAGAATATAAGCGATCTTCTCCTCGCCTGACGTCGAGACCGAAGCAAGGTGCGGTCTCGTGTCGAGATTCTCCTTTGCCGGGATCTTCATGTTCGCCCCGCAACAGGTGCAGAATTTTGCGCCCGGTCGCTGACACTTTGAACAGACCTGGCAAAGCAGAATCACGTCCGGCTCAGGAACGAAGGTGCCACATTTCTGACAGTGCATGTTGGAGAAGCCATGCGCCCCGCACTCCTGACAGTAACGTGTCGGTGGCATGACCATCGTTCCCTCGCCGTGGGGGGAGTTGTCATTATGATTATTTATCTGCGATCGAACCTTGATAAAGAACCCGATCATCGCCACAACCAGCAGCACGAAGAAAAAGATGCTCAGCCGTGAGGCCGCAACCAGCAGAATGTCGAAGAGGGAATGGGCAAGCGACGCGGCAAGAAGTCCCGAGAGGAGAATCGGCAGGCGCGCTCGAACCAGGTTCGGAGCCGCTTTCGCCCGGCTCAGGCTAAGCCCCCAGAGCGCCGAAAAGAGCGCGTGCCCCGGGTTTGAAAGCGGACCACGCAGCAGTACCAGCGTCGGATCGTGCTGCGCAAGATAGATTATGTTCTCCGCTGCCGCAAACCCGAGCGCCGCGGTCGCACTGTAGATCAGTCCATCGAGCGGTTCGTCAAATTCCTGCTTGCGCCAGGCATAGCAGAAGACTACCAGAAACTTTACCGTCTCCTCGACCGGTCCGACCACCAGCAGCAGCACGAGCAGGTGGGTCACCTGATCCGTTCCAAAGAGCTCCCGCAGCCTGAACGCCGCCACCAGCCCGCTGATCACCGACTGCCCGCCAACATTGAGCGCCAACGCCGGTATTGTTCCCAGCCCTCCAAGCAGAAATGTCAGCGCAAGGAGCTGTCGCGACGGACGCTTGTAGCTGCTTCGACTCGAAAAATACCAGAGCCAGAGCACACAGGGCATCAGCGAGAGCAGCGGAATGAGGAGCATATCCATAGGCATCATCTACTCCAGCCGTTTGACGATCACCAGCGTCAGATCGTCGACGGCCTTCGCCTTTCCGACGAACCTGCCCAATGCTTCGTCGATCCGGTCACGAATGCCAGCCGCCGAACGATGTCGGTTCTTACAGACCACCTCGATCATCCGCTCTTCGTCAAACTCCTCACCCTCCTCGTTCTGGCTCTCCGTCGCACCGTCGGAGTAGATGACAAGAACTTCTCCCGGCGCAAGCTCGATCCATCCTTCACGGTATTCGGCCGCCGGCGTGATTCCGACTGGAAACCCGCCAATGTCGAGCCGCGTCACCTCACCTGATGCCCGGACGAGGATCGGTGGATTGTGGCCGGCATTGATGTACGTCAACTGGTGTGTCGCCGGATCGAGTTCACTATAGAAAAGTGTCACATACCGGTTCGCCGGACTGTTGTCACAGATGTACAGGTTGATCTCCGAGACGACCTCGCTGGCCGACAACCGAGTTCGCGTGTGCGCACGCACCGCCGCGTGGACAGAGGACATCAGCAGCGCTGCTCCCGTGCCCTTTCCCGAGACATCTCCGAGCGCAACCACGAAGCGACCGTCACTCTTTCCGATGAAATCATAGTAGTCGCCTCCAACCTCATAGCAGGGAAAACTGCATCCAACCATGTCATACCCGGCAATCGTTGGCGGACTCGCCGGGTGGAGGCTCAGTTGGATCTCGCTCGCGACCTGCAATTCATTGGCGAGGCGGCGCTGCTCCTCCTGAAGCTCGAGCAGCGACATATTCTCGATCCGGATCGCGGCAACTCCGGCGATCAGTGAGAGCAGTTGCAGATCCCTCTCAGTGAAGCGGTTGATCTGGAGCATGTTGTCGACATAGATCAGGCCACTGACACGCTTTTCGACCGCCAGCGGCACCGCCATGACCGACCTTAAACCTCCGAGAACGACCGAATGGCGCTCCTGGAAGCGTGGGTCATGCTGCGCATCCGAGGTTAGTACCGAAACACCATCGCGCAGAACCTGATCGGTGATCGATTGACTGATCTCGACCGCCGCATTCGATTCGTCGTCCTGGCTGACGCTTCCGTCACGGTATTTGAAGGCCTTGCAGACCAGTTCCAGCTCGCTCTCCTGCTCGTCATACTGATGACTATGTTCAACATGACTCGCCTTATCGCTTCTCTCCGGCCTCTCCTGCGATTCGAGGAGCATGACAAAGCCGCGGTCGGCCCCGACCACCTCAAAGACGCAATCGAGCACCTGACGCAACGTCTCGATCAGCGAAAGTGGCGAAAGGAGAGTCAGACTGACTCTCGTGATCAGCGAGAGCATGTCCTCTTCGATGATCTGTCCGGACTTGAGCTGCCGATCCTGGCCGTAATCTGGTATTTCGCCCGGTATTTGTCCCTCAATTTGTCCAGATGTACGGGTCGTCTGATATTTTGGGATGATCGAATCACGATCGAGTGTCGAGAGCAGGTTTGCCGCCGTATGAAGCCCGGTGGCGATCGTTATCTCCGCCCCTGGCATTTCACCACGTTCGGCAAAGAGGATGTTTGTCTTGCGCCGTGCCGGAGCGGTATCAGCACGCTCCGAATACTCGATCTCGGTCTCCCCAATCCTGATCAGATCACGGTCATGAAGCAATACCGGTTCAGCCAGTCGTATGCCATTGACGATCGTGCCGTTCGCGCTCCCGAGATCCGAGATCCAGAATCTGTCACCACGCCGCCGCAACTCAGCGTGCAGCCGCGAGGCGAACGGATCCTCCACGCAGAAGTCGTTGCGCGCCGATCGTCCGATCGTCGTCCGTAATCGTGATAACTCAACAACAGAGTCTCCATGCCGTGGAGTCGCTCTGACTATTAAACGTGGCATATTCAGGAATCTGCGTTCTGAACCGATCCAGGCGTCGCCGGGAAGGTTCAATTCTGTTTCGGAGCCGCGCCCGGTCCCCGAGTGGAATCATTACCCGACAGTCCCATATTCCGGCGATAGTCGGCGGCGGCCTTCTCCGTTCGCTTGGCACCCGATTGTGCAACCTGTACGTAGCGTCCGCGATCGACGCGTTTGTAGTAGTCGTGCGCCTCCGGAAACTGTTTCAATCCGTGATATGCGGAAGCGAGGAAATAGTAGATATCCTTGTCATCAGGCGTCAACCGCAGCGCAATCAGAAACTCCTTGATCGCCGCCCGGTACTCATGAATATTGAGATAGCGGAGGCCGAGATCCTTGCGCGCGCCCGACATTGCGACTGGGTCAGGCTGTTCGGTCGATTGTGCGACCTCAAGCACCGCCGGCGGGCGGATCGGTGCTTCGGCGAGGATCCGCGGGGGCTGCAGCATTATCTCACGCTGTCCAAGCTGTGGGGCTGGAAGCATCGGCAGGCTGACACGATTGACGCGTTTACGCGCCGCCGCTGCCGCGCGCCGCGCCGCTTCATCGCCGGCCTGGCTGGTTTCACGGCTCTCGATCGCCTCGAGTGCCATCGAGGCCTGAATACTGTTCTGATCGAGGGCGATGATTCGCTGATACTCACGATAGGCAAGATCCCAGTTGTTGCGTGACTGATGGATCGTCGCGATCTGCAGCCGTGCCTCGAGATTCTCCGGCGCGACTCCAAGCAGGTCACCATAGACTGAGAGCGATTCGTCCAGCCTTCCTGTCTTCGCGTAGGCGTGGGCAAGCAGGAAGAGCGCCGCCGGATTTCGTGGTGTCAGCTGCAGTGCCCGCTGATAATGGCCGATCGCGATTTCGAAGCCACCATCACCCTCCGCCTTCTGACCCTCTTTGACAGACTCGTCGCTCAACTCCTGTGGACTTCGAAGTTCGCGTCCATCGGCGCCGATTCCGTTCGTACCGAGAATTCTTTCACGAAATACAAGGTAGCCCGCCAGCGAAACGAAGAGTGTCAGCAGGAGCAGCCCGACCCGCAGGTTGAGTCCGAACTGGCTTCCCGTCTTCAGTCCGGAGGCATTGGCGAGAACCCGCGACGGACCACTCACCTTGCCATTTCCACCATTCGGGGAGCTTTCATCCGCAAAATTCCCGAGACTTCCTGAACCTTTCGGGCGCGGGCCATTCGGGTTCAGTCGGACGACACTGCTCACCCGCGGCGGTCGCTTCTCACCGGTCTCTCCGCGCGAAGGCCGGGGCTCCGATTCATTTATCTCATTGCCCATCTCATTGCCCATCCCATTGCCCAACTCGTTAAAGTCTTTTCGCATCGCTTCGGACTCGATCATCTCCGGAACGTGGCCATCAACAGCCTGCCCGATGATCTCACTCATCTGATCTTTGTTCTTCATAGCCTCTTCGATGATCAATGGACCCGAGGTGCGCAAGCGCTTCAGTGTTCGGGCTGCCTCCTGTTCCAATCGGTCTGGCAACTCTGGCAATTCCGGTAACTCTGGCAAACCTGGTGCTTCGGGCAAATCCGGCTCGTTGATTTGCCGGTTGAGCGTGCCCGAACTTCTGCTATTGGAGATCGGCAGGGCAGGGGAGAATGTCTCGGACGGTAGTGGCTTTTCGGGCGCAACCGGCGGCAACTCCCGTGATCCGCGTCGCTGTTCCGCCTGGATAGTGGCCGCGAGTGGGCCGGACTGCGCGGCAATCTCCCCACCACACAATCGACAAAAGCGGGCACTCGTCCCGCTTGCTGATCCGCACCATCCACAATAGATCCTGGTCATAGCCATACCTCGGATCGTTCATTATGCCCACGGCCGGAGACCAGCTCCTGACCACGGCTACTCATCATTTTCGACCAATGTTCCGGCAATCCGGTCGTGCCATCCTCGTCCACGCGGATCCCGGATTATCGGCACCAACCCAAGCCCAAGAGCGATGATCGAGAGCGGATACCCAACCAGATGGCGCTGAATCGCGGTCAGATAACCCACCGGCGCTCCATCGAGTCGCCTGACCCGAAGTCCGATGAAATATTTGCCGAAGCTCTGTCGCTCCTGCGCGTAGAGATAGACCCAGTTATAAAATATCCAGGCTCCGGTTACCAGATATCCCATCCACGAGATAACACCGGTAATAAATGGCACTTCGAGATTCATCAGGAATGTGCGGTAGAGGATGCTTGCCGCCGCTGCCAGGAAACCGGGAACCATCATCACCTGCGTCGCCCGAAACAGTGGCCAGTGGCGTTTGACGTAGACTGCCAGAACCTGCGTCAGCGCAAGTATCGCCAGTGTCGTGATGTAGTCGAGCAGAAATGCTCCACCACGCCGACGCAGTAACAGGTTCACTTCCCTTTGAGTTTCTGTCATAGATTTATCCTGAAACAACGGTCAGGGCCGGCCGAACCGATCTGGTAACCAGGAAATCGCCGGGCCTGGAATCCGGCTTTGTCCTGCTCGCACTGTGGCACTCTACTGGCACTACTGGCACT